>NZ_KV805087.1:0-56332 GCF_001811515.1 Corynebacterium sp. HMSC076G08
TCACCCCGCTACGCACCCCAAAACCGGAAGAGCCCGTTTACTTCTGCCCAACCAAACAAGCCCACTCAATCAAAGAATGTCTCAGATAGCTAACCGATCGAAAGTCGTAGTCCGATAGTCCCCGCTATCGCAGTTTGCTCGGTCGCGGAAATCCTTCCAAGTTCCAAATATCGAGTTGAGCAGAATATCTCACTGAAAATGCCAACGGAGCAACTGGAGTCATTTACCGACGAGTTAGCTATTCTTTGAGCTGAGTATCAACCGCAGCAAACCTTTATTAGATAATGTTATGGCCGTAATAGTACTTTGATACAAGCTCGGGGTACCAAGGATAGGATTTTTCATGAAGCCGCGAGTAGATTCGATAGGCACTCAATCACAGTTCGCCGCTCGTCGTAGCATCACCGGGTAAGTTGTTCAATCCTCGGATGACGGTGCTGAGTTGGCTCACGAGTTTCGCATGGGCTAATCCAGAGTATGTAGCTCAACGGAAACAAGCTCTTTCGGTGCAACTTGGTTCCGTGTCTGCGAGTATGGCGACACCACCAAGTCGAGCAAGAGCAACAAAGTAGTCGCCCCTGCCCGATAAGGTAGGTGAACTAAGCCTCAACGCTGGGATCGAAGTCCAGCAGGCGCTCCCCTACTCCGAGGAGCTCAGCGATAGCTGCGACAGCTCGCGCAGCAGCCTTGCCATCGCCGTATGGGTTGACGGCGTTGGCCATGGCCTCGTAGGCAGCAGCATCATCAAGGAGCAGCTTCGCCTCCGCCACGATGAGGCTGCGGTTGGTGCCCACAAGCTTCACAGTGCCGGCCACGACGGCTTCGGGGCGCTCGGTGTTCTGGCGCATGACCAAGACCGGCTTGCCCAGAGCCGGGGCTTCTTCCTGAACTCCGCCCGAGTCAGTGAGGATAATGGTTGCATGATCCAGAAGCTTGGTGAACTGGTCATAGGGCAGCGGATCCGTGATGATGACGTTAGGCAGGGACTCAACCTCCGGAAGCACAGCCTCACGAACCTTGGGGTTGAGGTGCAGTGGCAGAACAAAGTTGATGTCCGTGTAGGCCTCTGCCAAATCCTTGACCGCACCGCCGATTTCCTTCATGGCTTCAAGGTTTTCGCGGCGGTGGGTGGTGACCACCACGAGGCGCTTAGCTGACTGAGCTGCCTCCTGCACTGCGGGGTCTTCAAACTCGGTATCCCAGCTTGCAGCCTCAAGTAGCGCATCGATGACGGTATTGCCGGTGACCGCGATGTCCTTGGAACGAACATTTTCGCGGCGCAGGTTCTCCATCGAGCCTGCCGTGGGAGCGAGGTGCAGCTCCGCAACCTGGCCGATCAGCTTACGGTTGGCCTCTTCCGGGAACGGCGAGTGAATATCGCCGGTGCGCAGGCCTGCTTCTAGGTGCACGATTTTCACACCGCGGTGGAAACCAGCAAGCGCTGCAGTCATGGCCGTGGAGGTATCCCCCTGGGAAATGATGACGTCGGGCTGTTCGGCATCAATGATCTCGTCTAGCCCCATGAGCGCGCGGGAGACAATCTCGTTGAGGCCCTGGCCCGGCTTCATCAGGTGCAGGTCCAGCTTCGGCTCAATCCCAAACATGGTGTTAACCTGCTCCAGCATTTCCTTGTGCTGGCCAGTGGAGACAGCAACCGATTCGAAGCGCTCGTCCTTCTCCAATGCCTTAATGACTGGGGCTACCTTGATCGCCTCGGGGCGGGTGCCATACACGGTCATAATCTTCGGCTTAGACATAAATTTCCTTCATTTATTACCGGGAGAGAATCTCCATAAGAGTCTACAGTGCTCGTGTCACGTGCACATGGTCCGGTGATTGCGACGAGTAGAACGTCAGTCCCGTGAACGCTAGTCCTCGCTCACGGTGACTTCCCGTGGCTCTTCAAAAGCAGCCACGCGCGGCTCAGCTGCCGCCACGCTGGCTGTTAATAGCGCTGACATCGCCACGGCTGCCGAGACCGCGTGCGTACGCTTCGAACTCTCCACAGAACTTAAGTTAACTGAAGCGAATGGTCTTTGGGAAGAGTTCGCACAATATCTATTCGCCCTACGGCTGCACTGCCACCCACGTCGGTGGGCTTGGGCAGGTAGGCTGATCGTGAGAATTGCACGTTGCCCGTACGTTGTACGCAAACGCTGGCCGCTGCGCCGGCTTGAAGTAAGGGGATGACTAGTTTCCAATGATCCAATTTGTTGTGGGTGCTGCCGCCGGATACGTCTTTGGAACCAAGGCTGGGCGCAAGCGCTACCACCAAATTAAGGGCGCTTATGAAAAAGCCGTGAACTCCCCCGCCACCAAGGCCGCGGTGCGCTCAGCACGCAAGGCAGTGGCCAACCGCTTGGATCCGGAGCCGCGTATGCGCGAGCTTAAGGACTACAACAAGGGGCGCCGCGGCAAGCGTGGCGCCGCGGATGGAGTGCAGCTGGATCGGATCTACGAGCCAGACGAAGATTAGCGCGTGCGCGTGGCTGCGGATTGGCGTGGGCGTCGGTTAGCGCACGCCGCGGAAGGCGCGGTCGTTGAGCTCACGGCGGGCTTGCTCAAGTGCGACGAGGTCGGCGAAGAGTGAGTTGTAGGACTCTTCGTCGTCGGAGGGGCGCATGCGGCCGAGTTGGGCCTTGAGTTGGGCTACTTGGTCGCCCACGCGGGCTTCTTGCAAGCGGGAGAGTACGGAGTCGGCGTAGGCCTCAAGGTCGGTATCGGGGTTGCCGGTCTCCCCCAGCTTGATGGGTTCCACGGCCAGCTCAGAAACGAAGTTGCGAGCCATGAGATCCGGCATCTCCCCGGCCACGGCGGCTAGCCACTCCACGCCGGGCTGTTCAGCGCCGGCGGTCACGCCACCGAGGGTGGAGATGGCGCGGCGGATAGTGCGATAGGCCTCGTTGGAGTAGGCATCCTCCGTGATTCCATCGAAGTAGCTACCGGCGATCTGCGGGTACTGCAGGGCCAGCTTGAGGGCCTCGCGCTGTGGCCACAGGTGCGGCTCGCGGGGGCCGGGGATGTGCATGACGGGGGCGTTGGTTTGCGCCGGCGTAGAGGAGGTCTCCTCCAAGGAGGCAAAGCGCGGGCGCTGCTCCTTCTTCGGCCTGCGGGCTTCCTGGCGTACCTGGTGGAGTACTTCCTCCGGGTCGGGCCAGCCCACCCAGCCGGCAAGGCGGCGGGCGTATTCGCGCTGCAAAGGGGCGTCGCGAATCTGCGCCACGACTGGCACCGCGCGGCGCAGGGCTTGGAGGCGGCCTTCGGCAGAGTCGATGCTGAAGTCTGAAATGACCGAACGGATGACGAACTCAAACATGGGGATGCGGTCCGCCACCAAGTCGCGTACGGCGGCATCGCCGCGCTCTAAGCGCAGATCGCAGGGGTCCATGCCATCCGGGGCCACGGATACGAAAGATTGGCCGGTGAATTTCTGCTCGCCCTCGAAGGCGCGCATGGCGGCCTTCTGGCCGGCCTCGTCACCGTCGAAGGTGTAGATGAGCTCGCCGTGAAAGTAGGAATCATCCAACATGAGGCGGCGCAGCACCTGCAGGTGGTCTGGGCCGAAGGCGGTGCCACAGGAGGCCACGGCAGTCTTCACGCCCGCGGCGTACATGGCCATGACATCCGTATAGCCCTCCACCACCACGGCTTGGTGCTGCTCCGCGATGTTGCGCTTGGCCAAATCCAGGCCGAAGAGCACTTTGGACTTGTGATAGAGCATGGTTTCGGGCGTGTTCATGTACTTGCCCAGCTTGTCATCGTCGTAAAGCTTGCGTGCGCCGAAGCCGATGACGTTGCCGGATAGGTCCTTGATGGGCCACAGCAGGCGCCGGTGGAAGCGGTCGATGGGACCGCGCTTGCCCATCTTGGAAATGCCGGCGGCTTCCAGCTCCTCAAAGGAAAAGCCCATGCGCAGCAAATGCTTGGTGGCGGTATCCCAGCCCTCCGGGGCATAACCGCATTCAAACTCGTAGATAATTTCCTTGGAGAAGCCGCGGTCCAGGAGGAACTCACGAGCAGCGGCGGCCTGCGGGGTTTCCAGCTGCTGGCGGTAGAACTCGTGCGCGGCCTTGTTCGCAGCGATGAGTCGGCGGCGGGTGCCGGGCTTTTCATCGCGCGCACCGGTGGAGCCGCCTTGGTAGTTGATGTGGTAGCCAATCTTCTGGGCTACGGCCTCAACTGCTTCCGGGAAGGAGACCTGCTCCATCTCCATGAGGAAGCTGAAAACATCCCCGCCCTTGCCGGTGGAGAAACAGTGGTAGTAGCCGCGCTGCGGGCGCACGTGGAAAGACGGGGTCTTCTCATCCTTGAAAGGGCTTAATCCCTTCAAAGAGTCATAACCAGCGGGTTTGAGCTGGACGTATTCGCCCACGATCTCATCAATAGGCGCGCGTTCACGGATAGCTTGGATGTCGCTGTCCGGAATTCTGCCTCGTGCCATGCGTACAGACTACCCCGCCCACGCAAGGTACAGGTACCCACGGCTGGGTGGGCAAGAGCTGCGAGTCCCACATCCTGGAAGAACCCATATGTGGGAATCGGAAAAGTGCGCGGTCCTGATTTCTTTTTCGGCCCTGGCACCTGCAATGATGGGGCCATGGCCCAGTCTTCCCCTTCTAAAAAGTCGCTGCCGGCCCTCATCGGCGGCGCGGTTCTCGTCCTCGTCGCGGGCTACTTCGGCATCGACCTCGGTGACTCCAGCGATGGCGCGGACCAGAAGGCAGCACCGTCTTCCTCTGCCGCTGGTGCGTCTGGTGGGGATGAGGGGGACGTCGCCAAGCAGGGCGGCTCCGACCTGCCCACCTGTTCCATGGATTCCTTGCCCCAGGAGGCCCACGAGACCGCCGAGGACATCCTGGCCGGCGGGCCCTATGACTACCCGGATAATGACAACGTGCGGTTTGGCAACTATGAGGGCGTGCTGCCGCAGCAGGACAGGAATTACTACCGTGAATACACGGTGGAAACGCCGGGGATTGGGCACCGCGGGGCCAAGCGGATTGTCACCGGTGGCGGGAGCGAGACCGACCCGGATGTCTGGTACTACACCGATGATCACTACGACAGCTTCTGCAGCATCCCGGACGCGGAGGACTAAGACATGCAGCGCATCCTGATTACTGAACCTATCCGCACGCGCGAGGACTTCTATGGCGCGCTTGGGCGCTTGCGCGGCTGCCAGTCCGGTGCGCCGCGCAACCTCGATGCTTTGGCCGACTTCCTGCGTGAGCAGCACATCATGGCGATTATCGCTGCGGATTTCGACATGGTCGAGGAAGACCTGGCCCCGATCAGCATGGTGCTGAAGGACCAGGGTGTAGCACTCGTGCGCTAGCTCAAGAAGCCGAAGAGATCGGCGCTGCGCTGCGCCAGGCGCTCCAGGCGGGATTCGGTCATGGAGGCGATCTGGTCGATGATGGCGCGGTCGCGCTCCAAATCGGTGTCGGCTTGGGTCCACCACAGGGCGAAGGTGGCGTCCAGCGAGCCCGGCGCGCCGGCCACCAGGTAGTCGTAGACGCGGTAGATGCGCTCGCGCTGGCGGTCCTGGCGGGCCAGGTGGGCGGGCTCATCCATGACGTAGAGAACGGCGATGGTCTTGAGCAGGGTAACCTCCGCCACCGCGCCCGGCGGGACGGCGAGGTCGCCGTTCATGCGGCCGAGGGGGCCGTCGTTAGCCGCCAGCGTGGCGGAGACGGTGGCGCCGACGTAGCGGCCGACGAGCTCCGAGGTCATCTTCTTCAAGTTGGCATAGGAGCGCAGGGAGTAATCAAAGTTGCCGATGGCATTGATGACGTCCAGCTGGCGCAGGCGGTCGGCGGCCTCGAGGAGCTCGTCGGCGGTGCCGCCGAAGGCCTTTGCACCCTTGTCCGCGAGGTTGGCTAGCTCCACTAGGTCCCAGAGCACGCCCAGGGAGATGCGGCGGGAGATGATGCCGTCTTCGACATCGTGGACGGAATAGGCGATGTCATCCGACCAGTCCATGACCTGGGCCTCCATGGACTTGCGCTGGTCGGAGTGGCCTTGGCGCAGCCACTCCAGGACGTCGGCGTCTTCGTCGTAGGCGCCGTATTTGCGGTTGGTGGTGCCGTCCGGGTTGGTCTTAGTCCACGGGTATTTGCAGGCCGCATCCAATGAGGCGCGGGTGAGGTTGAGGCCATAGCTGCGCGGGCCCGCCGGGGTATCCAGGACCACCTTGGGCTCCAGCTTGGTCAGGATGCGCAGGGTCTGGGCGTTGCCCTCGAAGCCGCCGAGGGCTACCTCGTTGAGAGCATTCTCGCCGTTGTGGCCGTAGGGCGGGTGGCCGATGTCATGGGTCAGGCCCGCCATATCGCACAAGTCCGGGTCGAGGCCTAGCCCGGCGCCGATGCTGCGGGCAATCTGACTGACCTCCAGGGAGTGCGTCAGCCGGGTGCGCGGGGTATCGCCGTCGCGCGGGCCGACGACTTGGGTCTTGTCCGCCAGGCGGCGCAGGGCCGCGGAGTGCAGGACGCGGGCGCGGTCCCTGGAGAAGGCGCCGCGGTGCTCCTCGCTTTTGAGCAGGGCCGAGCCTTTGGGCGACTCGGAGGCGAGGCGGGCGACGTCTTCTGCGCGATAGGAATAGCTCACGGGTTTTAAGCTTAGGCGGAGTCCTGGCCATCCTGGGTCTGCCTCGCGCCAATGACGCGGTGGCGCAGGGCCTGGTTGGGGCGGATGAGGCGCTCGATGCGGTAGAAGGCCGCGCGCACGCCTTCGGTGCGCTTCTCCCCCAGCAGGGTGCGCAGGCCCAGGTAGGCTAGGCCGCCGGTCTCGTGGGCCAGGTAGCGCCACCACGGGATGGAGAAACGCGGGGAAGGATAATAGGGCGTGCCCAGCACCGTGGCTGCAATCCCCTCTTGGCGGGCGATGAGGAAGGTGCGCAGGCGGTGGAGCGGGTCGGTGATGATGACGGCTTCGCTTACGCCAAGCTTCTCGCGCGCGGCGGCCAGCTCGCTGCGGGTATCGAGGCCTTCTTCGAGGGCGGTGACGTTGAGGGGTGCGTCGTCAAGCAAGGCCCGTGCCACCCCAGCTTCGGTGAACCTATCGCCGGGCAGCTTCCCGCCGACGGTGATGATGGGCAGGTCGTGCGCGGCGGCGTACTCGGCGGCGAAGCGCACGCGGCCGCGAAGGATGCGGGAGGGGCGCCCATCGTACTGTGCGGCGCCGAGGACAATAACGTACTTCACTGCCTGACCACTTTAGCGCTGAGTGGGAAGGTATCGTGGTGCGCATGACTACTGCTGCTCGTATTGGACGCGTCGCCCTCGCCGCCCTCGTGCTGGGGTTGGCCACTGCTAGCCCGGCCGTGGCTGCGGACTTCGTTGTTGCCGCGCCGGAGGCTGCCTCGCTCACGGATAAGGTGACGGATGAGGCGGGGGTGCTCTCGGACTCGGAGAAGGCCGAGCTGGAGGACAAGATTGCCGCGCTGCAGCAGGAGCACCACGTGGTGATTTTCGTGGTCTTTGCGTCCTCGCTGCCGGAGGGCGCGGAAAGCTATGCGGACAGCATTGTGAAGTCTAAGGGCCCGAATTCTGCGGCCTATGTGGTGGGCGTGGATGATTCCACCGTGGGCGTGCAGACGGGTAATGATTGGCCGCGCGGGCGCCTGGATGTGATGTATGAGGCGGCCTACGCCAAGCTTGCCGACGGCCGCCAGTTCGGCGCTTCCGCACTCGCGCTTGTCGACGCTGCCGCTTCCGGTTCTGCGGGGTCTTCTTCTGGCGCTTCTGCTGCTTCTGATTCCGATGGCTCGGGAGGCCTGTGGCTAGCTGGCGGCGCGGGCGCGCTGGCTTTGGCGGGTGGCGGAATCGCGGTGGCCAACAGGCGCAAGACAAAGAAGGACTCGGCGGCCACTCTGGAATCCGCGCGCCAGATTGAGCCGAGCAACACTGCGCAGCTGGACCGCCTGGACATGGCGACCTTGGAGAAGCTGGCCCAGGAGGAGCTGGTCTCCACGGATGAATCGATTCGCCGCGGCAAGGAGGAGCTCGATATTGCGGTGGCCGAGTTCGGCCCCGAGCGCACCCGCCCGTTCACGCGCGCGATGAACCACTCTACGCTGACGCTGCAGAAGGCTTTTCAACTGCAGCAGAAGCTTAAGGACAATCTGCCCGAGACCACGGCGGAGCGCCGCCAGATGTTGGTGGAGATTATCTCCTCCTGCGGGCAGGCCGATGATGCTTTGGATGAGCAGGCCGCCGACTTTGCTAAGATGCGCGATTTGCTCATGAATGCTGGGTCCAAGCTGGATGAGCTGACTCGCCGGGTGGTCGACCTTCGCGGGCGCTTGCCGCAGGCGCGCGCTACCTTGTCTACTCTCGGCGGCTCCTATTCCGAGGAGGTGTTGTCCTCCATTGCGGATAACCCGGAGATGGCGGAGGTCTCCCTCAATGAGGCAGAGAAACTGTTGGAGCGCGGCCGTTCTCTGCAGTCCCAGCCCGCTGGCCAACAGGGTCCTTTGGTGGGCTATATCCGCGATGCCGAGCATGCTCTGGAGCTCTCCGACCGCCTGCTTAATGGGGTGGAGAATGCGGAGAACTCGATTACGGCGGCGCGCGATAACTTACCTGCGCTCATCGATGAGGTCGAGGAAGAAATCGCTGAAGCACAGCATCTCGAGCAGCGCGGCAAGGCCCAAGGTTCGACTGCAGATTGGGCCGCCTTGGAGGAGTTGCTGGCTCGTGCCCGGGAGGCCCTGCGCGCGGCCCGCGAGCAGGGTCAGGGCGATCCGCTGGGTCAGTACACGGCGCTGACGGCTATCGATGGCGAACTGGACCAGCAGCTGGATACCGTCCGCGAGACCAACGCCACCCGCGAGCGCCAAATTGCGCTCTACCGCCAGCAGATGGCCGCGGCCGAATCCGCTATCCAGGCAGCTGAGGACTTGCTCTCCTCGCGTGGTCGCGTGGTGGGACCCGATGCGCGTGTGGCTCTTGCCGATGCCACCCGCCTCTTCGCCCAAGCCCAAAACTCCGCCTCGAAGGACTTGCGCGCGGCGCTCAACTACTCCCGCGATGCCGCGTCTGCCGCACAGACCTCGCTCAACCGCGCGAAGGAAGACCTGGAGGCCTACCGCCGCCAGGAACAGCGCCGCCAGGCCACCGATGCCGCAGGCAACATCCTCACCGGCATGGTTATTGGCCAAATCCTCGGCGGCGGCAGCTCCCGCGGCCACGGTGGCGGCTTCGGCGGTGGCTTCTCCGGAGGAGGCGGCTTTGGTGGCGGTGGCTTCTCGGGCGGCGGCGGTGGAGGCGGCTTCCGCGGCGGCTCCTTCTAGCAGTCCTCTCCCCCTTCCCCGCGCTAGCCCCTCCCAGCCGTCTTCACCCACTTCTCCATCCTCTCTCCCCGCACCAGCTCCTCCCAGCCGCCGCTTCCCTTCCCACGGCGGCTCTTCCGAGCCATTCTCCCCCGCTACCTCGCGCCTAAGCCTCGAAACCCGCGGCCCACGCCCGGTATCTCCCAACCGGGGCGGTGCCACATGGCATCTCACACAAGGCGCCTTACAAAAGGCATCTCGCAAAAGGCATCTTCTAGAAGGCGTTTTCACAGCTAAAAACGCCTTTTGCACCCTCTACATGGCGTTTTCAGACCCAAAGACGCCTTTTGACAGACGCCATTTGCCAGATGCCTTCTGCCGGACTGTCGGTTGCCGTTTGCGAGATGCCGGATGCCGGATGCCCTTGCACACACCGGGCCGCTGGGCGCCGACTCGGTTGTCGGCCAAGTAGATCCACGGATACAGGATTGGTGCACGTACATGATTGGTGTAAACCGGTCATGCACATGGTTCTGGTCAAACGGTTCGCCTCAAATGGTTCTGGTCAAACGGCTTACTTGGGGGCAAGTAAACCTTCTGCAATGCGCTAGATGGTTCGTTTGGGGGCAAGCAAACCTTATGACTGCAACCATCTGACTCGAACCCTCTACCGGCATACCAAGCCGAGCAAGCACACTCGGAGAGCTCCTCTTCGAAGACAAACTCCACTACTCGCATGTCGGTGCAAGTTATATCGCGGAAGGTTCCTTTAGTTTGGTGCCTCTACTCTGGTCCCTTTGCCCAGTAAAGGGACCATTTATCAGACGAGAAGCTGCGTCACATGGTCCCTTTGCACTCATAAGGGACCAGAGTAGAGGAACCAAACTAGAAGGACCGTCTGTGAGAGAGCGGAAAGCAGGGCCTAGCAAGCAGGCAGCAGGAAAGCGAAGTGGGCTTAGGCGGGCAGCAGTGCGAAGTAGGGGTTCGGTGCACAAATGGGCGGCACCGCGGAAGGTGGGTTAGGTGCGGAAGGGGCGGACGGAGCCGTCGAGAAGCAGGCAACAGTAGCTGGTGAAGGCAGCGTCCGTGAGGGGGAGCTCGCCCACCGCGACTTCGAGGTCGCGGCCCCGCGGGGTGGTGCGGGCGACCTCGGCGGCGGGGCCAGACAGAGCGAGGATGCGGCGCTCGCGGCGGAATGGATTCGTGCGCTCAAGCAGGTACTCGCGGCCCTCGCACGCCGCGCGCAGCTTGTTCACTGTGAAGCTGGTCTGTTCCGCGGAAAAGTCGGGCCCGCGCACGGTAAAGCGGCGCGCGCCCGGGATGTGCTCGAAGGCGATGGTGGTGTCCGTCCCGGGCAGCAGCAGGCCCGTCGGTCTCACGCGGGCGATGACCACGCCCGCGCCATCCACCAGCGCCTCATCGCGCCACACCCAGCGCTGCATCAGAGAAGCACCGCAACAATGGCAACGATGGTCATGAGCAGCAGCGTCGCGATGATCGGAATCGCAGTCTTCTGCGTCCGCGCCTCCAAAATGACGCGCGTAAACCAGCTCAGGGCAGCAATCTCCGAGTGGCTGAGGTCATCGGAATCATCGCTGTCCTCGCCCTCGAATTCGAGGATGGCCTTACGCACACCAGAATTCTTAGAGGAGAACTGGGCGATTTTCAGCCCCTCGTGGTCCTCGACAATCCAGTCGCCACCGGACTCGTTGATGAAGGCGAACGTGCGCCCATCCAGGGAAGCTTCCAAACGCTTATCGCGCTTGGGGTTGCCCGCCAGGCGGTAGACGCGGTCATCTTCCAAGGTCACCGACGCGCCCAGGTCATCGAGTCCCAAGCGCCAGTGCTCGCCTTCCACGTCCGCCGAGCGCTCCTGGAACATGCCCAACGACGCCGGCCCCTCCCCCACGAGGAGGACCGGGTTCTTGCGGTCGCTGCGGTCCCAGCTGGTGTAATGCATTAGCAGCCAGCCAGTCGGGCGGCCAGGTAAGCCTCAAGCTCGTCGAGCTTGACGCGCTCCTGCTCCATGGAGTCACGCTCACGCACGGTGACCGCGTTGTCCTCGAGGGTGTCGAAGTCATAGGTCACGCAGAACGGCGTGCCGATCTCATCCTGGCGGCGGTAGCGGCGGCCGATCGCACCAGAGACATCGAACTCCACGTTCCAGTTGGCGCGCAGCTTGTTCGCCAATTCGCGGGCCGGGGTGGACAGCTCTTCCTTCTTCGACAGCGGCAGCACGGCCACCTTGACCGGCGCCAGACGGCGGTCCAGGCGCAGCACGACGCGCTTATCGGTACCGCCCTTGGCGTTCGGGGCCTCCTCTTCGTCGTAGGCATCGATGAGGAAGGCCATCATGGCGCGGCCCAGGCCGGCAGCCGGCTCGATGACGTACGGGGTCCAGCGCTCGCCGGACTCCTGGTCAAAGTAGGACAGGTCCTCGCCCGAACCCTTGGTGTGCACGGAAAGGTCGTAGTCCGTACGGTTGGCCACGCCTTCCAGCTCGCCCCACTTGGAGCCCTTGAAGTTGTAGGCGTACTCCACGTCCACGGTGCGCTTGGAGTAGTGGGACAGCTTCTCCTGCGGGTGCTCATAAAGGCGCAGGTTCTCTTCCTTAATACCGAGATCGACATACCAGTTGAAGCGGTCATCGATCCAGTACTGGTGCCACTCTTCGTCCTCGCCCGGCTTGACGAAGAACTCCATCTCCATCTGCTCGAACTCACGGGTGCGGAAGATGAAGTTACCCGGGGTGATCTCGTTGCGGAAAGACTTACCGATGTTCGCGATACCGAACGGCGGCTTCATACGCGCCGAGGTCATCACGTTCTTGAAGTTCACGAAGATACCCTGCGCGGTCTCCGGGCGCAGGTAGTGCAGACCCTGCTCATCGTCGACCGGGCCCAGGAAGGTCTTGAGCAGACCGGAGAAGGCCTTCGGCTCGGTCCAGTCACCCGGCTGGCCGGTCTCCGGATCGTTGATGTCAGCCAGGCCGTTGGCCGGCTCATGGCCGTGCTTTTCCTCGTAGGCCTCAATCAGGTGGTCAGCGCGGTAGCGCTTACCGGTGTGCTTGGACTCCACCAGCGGGTCGGTAAAGACCTCGACGTGGCCGGAGGACACCCACACCTGGCGCGGCTGGATCACGGACGTATCGACGCCCACGACGTCATCGCGGGACTGCACCATGTGGCGCCACCACTGGCGCTTGATGTTTTCCTTGAGCTCGACGCCAAGCGGGCCGTAGTCCCACGCAGAGCGGGAACCGCCATAAATTTCACCTGCCTGGTAGACCAAGCCGCGGCGCTTACACAGGCTGACGACGGTATCAATGACGGATGCCATAGCTAATGGGACTCCTCTGGTAGGGGACAGTCTTTATACAGTGCGGCCTAGTCTAGCGTGCCCCTCACCGCCGCGTGCCGTCACCCCAAAAGTGTGGTGCATTTTATACACATTTCCGCATTCTTCGGCTATAGTACCGATAGCTCTCTTTTTAACTCTCCATCAATAGATATGACTGAAGGTGAATGGCGTGACCAACACCCAGAGCGAAGCTCTCCCTTTCGATCGTGCCGCGGCTGCCACCGTGATTAGCGCTTTGGATTCACCACTGCGCATCGATATCATTCAGCGCCTCTCCGAGCGCGACCACTACGTCCACGAGCTGGTGTCCGCGACCGGCAAATCGCAGCCGCTTATCAGCCAGCACCTGCGGGTTCTCAAGCGCGCGCAGATCGTCGACAGTGAGCGCACCGGCCGCGAGGTTCGCTATTCTCTGGTGGCGCCTAAGGTGCTGCCCTTGCTTCGCGACGCCTCACTGGCCACCGCTTAATGGAAGTGTGTTGATAAACTAGGGGCCATGTCCATCCACGACAGTATTCCCAAACTCGGTGCTCGCAATACCCGCCAGCGCACCGCCGTCGTTGAGGTCCTGCGTAGTCTCGACAAGTTCGTCTCTGCCAAGGACATTCACCAAGCGCTTATCGACGGTAACCAGAAAGTCGGCCTCACCACCGTCTACCGCACGCTCCAATCACTTTCGGAGATTGAAGCCGTCGACGCACTCCACATGCCCTCCGGCGAGACCCTCTACCGGCACTGCGAAAGCGATGCACACCACCACCATTTGGTGTGCACCAAGTGCGGCCGCACCGAGGAAATCGACGGTGGCCCCATCGAGCAGTGGGCCTCCTCGGTAGCCAAGGAACACGGTTTTGAGCTCACTGGGCACGATGCCGAAGTGTTCGGCACCTGCGCCGACTGCTCCAAAGCTTCCTAAGCGCACCCCCTTTACACCGAGACCCTTTCACCTCAGCCTGCGCCCTAACGATACGGCGCAGGCTGAGGTTCTTCTTTGCCCCTCTACCTGCGGCAACGCCACTTCCTCCAGCAAATGAAGTAAAGCTCCCTTTACAGTAAAGGTCGCTTGACATATAGTGTCCGTAAAGCACGCTTTACAATCATCGCTGACAGGAGGATCATCATGCCCACCACTCGCTTTGGCCGCCCCAAGTTTGGCGGTACCCAAACCACACTCATCGTCCTATCCCTAGCCGTGGGGCTTCTCATCGCCGCGGCCGCCGGCGCTGCCTTTGGCACCTTCGTACACCGCGAAGCACCGTGGCTCGCCATTGCGGTGTACACCTTGTGTCTCCTGCCCGTTGCCTCTGTAGCTAGCTGGGCTTTCATGGTGGACCGTTCCACCATTCGGGGCGCTACCCCAGACCCGGAGAACTCCATCGAGTCTCACTGGTATGCGCAGGCTTCCGAAAACACACTGCATGCCATGCTCTTTGCCATTGGTGGGCTGGGCATCATCTCATCTATCTGGGAATTCAGCGTCTCGGGCACTCTGCTCACCATCATTCTGGGCGCCTTCGTTACTGGCACCTTTGGTATTAGCTATCTCGCTCACAAGCAGGCGGCGAGCTAAGCCGTGGATAACCGCCTCAAAGAGATACGCGAACAACGCGGGCTCTCACAACAAGGCCTCGCAACCGAACTGGGAGTCTCGCGCCAAACCATCATCAGTATTGAAAAGGGGCGCTACGATCCATCGCTGCCCCTCGCCTTTCAGATTGCGCGCCACTTTTCCTGCCGCATCGAGGACATCTTCATCCCAGATGCCTAAGAGCCTGCAGGCTATTTGACCCCGCCGAAGCGGCGGTCGCGCCGCGCGTACTCTTCCACCGCGGCGAATAGGTCTTCCGGCGTGAAGTCCGGGAAGAGCTTGTCCTGGTAAATCATCTCTGCGTAGGCCGATTGCCACAGCAGGAAGTTGGAGGTGCGCTTCTCACCGGAGGGTCGCAAGAACAGATCCACGTCCGGCATATCGGGGTCATACATCACCGAGCTCACCGTCTTCTCATTGATGGAGCGCGGGTCGAGCTCGCCGCGGGAGACTTGCTCGGCGAGGGACCGGATGCCGTCGACAAGCTCGGCGCGCCCACCGTAATTCACGCACATCACCAGGGTCATCGTGGTGTTGTCCTTGGTGAGCTCCTCAGCTGCTTCAAGCTCCTTGATAACGGAGCGCCACAGGCGCGGGCGGCGGCCGGCCCACACCACGCGCACTCCTCTCTCGTTGAGCCAGTGGCGCTGGCGGCGCAGCACGTCGCGGTTAAAGCCCATGAGGAAGCGGACTTCCTCCGCGCTGCGGCGCCAGTTTTCCGTGGAGAAGGCGTAGGCGGACAGGTAGGGAACGCCGAGGGAAAGACAGGCATCGACGACATCGAGAAGCACGGCTTCCCCGCGCCGGTGGCCTTCGGTGCGCTTCATGCCGCGCTCCTCCGCCCAGCGGCCGTTGCCGTCCATGACCAGTGCGATGTGGCGCGGCAGGAACTCCTGCGGGATAGCGGGCGGATGAAGGACTCGGTTCGGGTCAGGCGTAATCACGGATTACAGTCTACTGTTCCATGATGCCCAGCGCGCCAACGCTTCGCTCAAGGTGCCATTGCAGGTGCGCGCGGGTGAGGCGATGGGCCTCTTGGGCTTGGGCGTTCGTCGGCTGGCTGGGGTGATCGTGAGCGATAAGCCACATGTGGTGCAGGGTTTCCGGGTCCACCTCGGCGGCTCCCGGCGGGCGGCATTGGTGGCAGGCAGCTCCGCCCACGGCCGGGTGGAAGGCGTGGTGGGGGCCGGGCCTTTGGCACTGGGCGCAATCGAAAAGGCTGGGTGCCCAGCCGGCGTGGGACATGGCTTTGAGGAGGAATGCGTCGAGAAGCATGAGCGGATCTCCGTGCTGGAGTTGGTTGAGGATATCGACGCAGGCATCGTAGAGGTAGGGGTCCCCGGGGGCATCGGCGGCGGCGAGGCGCTCGGCGGATTCGAGGGCGGCGCAGGCGGCGGTGTAGCGCTCGTAGTCCTCGATGATGCGCGCGCCGAAGTAGTCAACGGTATCGGCTTGGGAGATGGTGTAGAGGTTGCGGCCGGGATACAGCTGCACGTCGAGGTTGACAAAGAGCTGCAGGCGCGAGCCGAAGCGCGATTTGGCGCGGCGAACACCCTTGGCCACCCCGCGCACGAGGCCGTGGTAGCGGGTCAAGAGCACGATGATGCGATCTGCCTCGCCGAAATCATAGGTGCGGATGACGAGGGCGCGGTCGCGGAAATTCTCGCGCATGTAGAAGCTCGCCAGCTCTTAGAAGCCCAGGCGGCCCAGCGCCTTCGGGTCCGATTGCCAGTTCTTCAAAACCTTAATGCGCAGGTCAAGGTAGACGTTCTGGCCCAGCAGCTGGATGATTTCCTTGCGGGCGGTGCCCACGATGCGGCGGAAGCGGCGGCCATCTTTGCCCTCGATGATGCGCTTTTGGCCAGGGCGCTCCAGGTAGAGGATGGCGTGGACGTTGAGGACGTCGGGGCGTTCCTGGCTGGGCAGGATTTCGTCGACCTCGACGGCGACCGAGTGCGGCAGCTCGTACTTCAGGCCGGAGAGCGCGGACTCGCGGATGAGCTCGGCGATGCGCTTGGACTGGTCTTCGTCGGTGACATGGTCGTCCGGGTAGAACTTGGGGCCTTCGGGCAGGTGGTCCACGATGACCTGGGTCAGCTCATCCAGCTGCACGCGCTCGGTGGCGGAAACTGGGATGACCACGGCATCGGGGTTCTCTTCGGCGAGCAGCTCATGCAGGGCGAGCAGCTGGGCGCCAACCTGGTCCTTGGAGGCTTTGTCCAGCTTGGTGACGATGCCGATGATGGGGGTTTTCGGGGCGACCTTGCGGACGTTCTCCAGGATCCAGCGGTCGCCAGGGCCAATCTTCTCATCCGCGGGGATGGTCAGGCCGATGACGTCGACGTCGGCATAGGTGTCTTTGACGACCTCGTTGAGGCGCTCGCCGAGCAGAGTGCGCGGGCGGTGCAGGCCGGGCGTGTCGACGAGGACGATCTGCGCGTCCTCGCGGTGGACCAGGCCGCGGATGGGGTGGCGGGTGGTCTCGGGTTGGTCAGCCGTGATGGCGATCTTCTGCCCCACCAGGGCGTTGGTCAGGGTGGACTTGCCGGTGTTGGGGCGGCCGACGAAGGACACGAAGCCGGAGCGGAAGCCCTCAGGCGTGTCGGTGTATTGCGAGTAGTCGGCGGCGTTGGCTTCGCCCTCGGCTGGCAGGTCGGCGAAGGCGGCATCGAAATCAGTGCTCATATTGCCTCATATCATAACGCACGAGCTGCCGAGTCCCGTTCTTCCTGTATGGCCCTGCTCTGACTCTCGACGTGCGGCCCCGAGAGCTTCCTGCCGATGCACCGGCAGATGGTCCTTGTAGTTTGGTCCTTCTACTCTGGTCCCTTCTCTGTGCAAAGGGACCATCTGGTGCCGGTTTTCGCGTGCTAAATGGTCCCTTTAGTGTGCGAAGGGACCAGACTAAAGGGACCTTCTGTGCTCCTCCGGGGGTCATCCGCCCTGCAGATGGTTCCAGTCAGGCGGTTCTAGTCATAAGGTTTCTTTGCCCCCAAACGAACCATCTAGCGACCTCCAGAAGGTTTGTTTGCCCCCAAGAGAACCTTCTGACCCGAACCATGTGAGTAGCACCTTATGGCTGGAAACCACATCGTTAAAGGGAGGGCCGCGGAAGCAGCGGTGAGGTGAGGGTGAAAGTTGCTGGCGCGAGCGTATCCGCCGCATGTCGACTGCGAAAAAGCTTGCGCCACATGGCATCTTGCAAACGGCATCTTCCGAAAGGCGTCTTTGGTAGCAAAAACGCCATCTGGACGCAGCAAAAGGCGTTTTCAGGAGTGAAAACGCCTTCTGACAGATGCCTTCTGCGGGATGCCATTTGTCGGACGCCTTTTGCGGGCCAAGGATCAGACTGGCGCGCGAGACCAAGCAAGACCAAGGCAAGACCAAGGCTCAGGCTGATGCGCGAGGCCAAGAAAACCAGGCAGAGCCCAAGGCCACGAAGGCGCGCGGGCAGCGAAAGAGGCGTGAAAGCTAGAGCTCCGTGACCTGGAACTGCAGCTGCGGGTGAGCGAAGACGTCCTGCGACTCGATGAGCAGCAGCTCCTGGGAATCTGCCTCGTAGGTGTTCTGCAGCAAGTCGAAGACGGAAGACGCGGTGCGCTTGAGCGCTTCCTTCGCATCATGCGTCTCCACGTAGTGGCCGGTGAAAAGCGAGGCCGTGACATCGCCCGAACCATTGCGCTTGAACGGCAACTTGGGGGTGGTCACCAGGAAGGCGCGCTCGCCATCAACGGCGAGCATCTCAATCTCGTCGTCACCGGTTTCTGGGCGCTGCACCGAGGTCACCAGCACAGTCTTCGGTCCGATCTCCTGAGCGCGCTTCACCGCGGCGAGGGTCTGCTCCAAGGTGCCCACCTCGGAGTCCGTCAAGTAGCCCAGCTCGAACTGATTCGGGGTGATGATGTCCGCGACCGGAACGACCTTATCGCGCAGCAGCGGCGGGATTTCGTCGGAGACGAAGCAGCCGGACTTGGCGTTGCCCATGACCGGGTCGCAGGCATAGAGGGCACGCGGGTTGACCGCCTTGATGCGGTTCACGGCATCCACGATGGCGCCGGCGATGTCCGGGCCGCCCTGGTAGCCAGACAGGATCGCATCGATACGCGGGAAGGCGCCGCGCTTTTCGATGCCATCCACAATCGCCGTGACCTCTTCCGCCGGGATCATCGGCCCGCCCCAATCGCCATAACCGGTGTGGTTGGAGAAGTTCACCGTGTGAATCGGCCACACCTCATGGCCAGCGCGCTGAAGTGGAAAGACTGCTGCGGAGTTGCCCACGTGGCCGAAGGTGACGTGGGACTGAATGGAGAGGATGTTCATAATCCCCTATTGTGCTACGCCCCACGCAGCACCTCAACGATTGGCCTCATTTAAGCAAAGAAACTGTTTTAGCGTGGCCGTGTCAGGAGTGGCGCTAAACCCTTGCCGAGTCGCTTTAGATTCCGCCGCCGGGGACTTCCTTGTCCAGCTCGGCGCGCTCGGCGGCATCCGGGAAGGCCTTCGGGCCCGAAGGCTTGGGCTGGTAGCTCACGCCGCGTGCTGCCAAGTCCTCGTACCAGTCCGCCAGCAGCTCGTTCTGCAGGCCGAACATTTCCTTTTCCTCCGCCGCAGTCGTGTGGTCATAGCCCAGCAGGTGCAGGCAACCATGCACGGTCAGCAGGGCCAGCTCATGGCCCAGCGAGTGGCCGGCGGCCGTGGCCTGGCGCTGAGCGAACTCCGGGCAAAGCACAATATCGCCCAGCATGGCGGGGCCGGCCTCCACCGCGTCGGGGCGGCCAGCGGTAGCACCCGGGGTGAGCTCATCCATGGGGAAGCTCATCACGTCGGTCGGGCCCTCCAGGTCCATCCAGCGCACGTGCAGCTCCGCGATGGTATCCAGATCCACCGCGGTAATCGTGCACTCGGCATCCGGGTTAACGTCGAGGCGGCCGAGGGCGTAGGAGCAGACGTCGATCAGCATCTCCTCGTTGACGCCGTCATAACCGGACTCGTTAATAAACTCGATGCTCATTTCTTCTCCTCCTGCTCAGCAAAGTTATCGTAGGCCTCGACAATGCGCCCGACCAGCTGGTGGCGCACCACATCAGCAGAGCCCAGCTCCGCGAAGTGGATATCCGGCACGCCCTTGAGAATGCGGCGCACCAGGCGCAGACCGGAGACCTGGCCACCGGGCAAGTCCACCTGGGAAATATCGCCGGTTACCACGATGGTGGAGCCAAAGCCCAAACGAGTCAGGAACATCTTCATCTGCGCCGGGGTGGTGTTTTGGGCCTCGTCGAGGATGACGAAGGCATCGTTGAGCGTGCGGCCACGCATATAGGCCAGGGGTGCGACCTCAATGATCCCGGCCTCCATGAGCTTTGGAATCATCTCCGGATCGATCATGTCCCGCAAAGCGTCGTACAGCGGGCGCAGGTAAGGGTCGATCTTGTCGTTGAGGGTGCCGGGCAGAAAGCCCAGCTTCTCCCCCGCTTCCACGGCCGGGCGGGTCAAGATAATGCGGCTGACCTGCTTGGCGCGCAGGGCCTGCACCGCTTTCGCCACCGCCAGGTAGGTCTTACCGGTACCGGCCGGACCGATACCGAAGACAATCGTGTTCTCATCGATGGCCTGCACATAGCGCGACTGCCCAAGAGTCTTCGGCCGCACAGCCTTACCGCGGCGCGAGACAATATCGGCCGCGAGCGTCTCAGACACGGAAGCGGGAGCATCCACCGTGACGAGGTCCAGGGTGTGCTTCACGGTATCGGTGCTCACCGGATGCCCACGGCGGGCAATCGCCTCGAGCTCCTCTAAGACCTTGCGTGCGCGGGCCACCTCATAATCCGGGCCGGCGGCGGTGACTGTGGTGCCGCGAGCGAAAAGGTCCACGCCCACGAGGTTGCCCAAAACGCGCAGGTTATCGTCCGCCGGACCGAGCACCGTGGCGAGGTAGGCGGAATCGAGATCAAACTTGGTGGTGATAATAGGCACGCCCAAAAGGCTACCAGCGCGCGGTCAGGGTGCCGATGCTGGCCAACGCCACCATGCTTGCCGACGCCGTCCGCAACACCTCCGGCCCCAACTTGATCGCCGTCGCACCGGCGTCCTGCAAGCGAGCGAGTTCCTCCGCGCCGATGCCGCCCTCCGGGCCCACCAGCAGGTAGATGGTCTCGGCGGAGTCGAGGTCAGCAAGGTCCTTGAGCCGGGCCTCGGCGTCCTCGTGGAGGACCAGCGCGCGAGCACCGGAGATTTCCTGGCACAGCTGGCGGGTGGTCAGCGGGCCGCGCACGGCGGGCACGCGCGCGCGGCGCGATTGCTTAGCAGCCGCCACGGCCGCGGATTCCCACTTGGCTAGCGCCTTCGGGGCCTTCTTGGCATCCCACTTGGACACGCAGCGGTCTGCCTGCCAGGCGATGATCTCATCCGCTCCGGCCTGGGTGGCCAGGTCGACGGCGAGCTCGGAGCGCTCCGACTTCGGGATGGCCTGGACCACGATGACGCGCGGGGAGGGTTCGGGGATGATCGCGAGGTCGTCGACAAGCGCGGCCAGCGTGTCCTTGCCCTGCGTATCGGTGATGGTCGCGGTGGCGCGGCGCCCGGACCCATCGATCAGGACTAGATGCTCCCCTGGTCCCATGCGCTTGACGGTGACCGCGTGGCGGCCCTCCGCGCCGTCGAGGCCCACGGGCTGGCCGACCTCAGCAAGGGACAGGTCCGGGTGGAGGAAAACAGGCAGAGACATTAGCGGCGGAACTTATCGCGGAAGCGGCTAAAGAGGGACTCGCCGTGGTCATCGTCGGCGCGGTGCACCTCGGTGCCGCCGTGGCCGGCAGCCCGGACCTTTTCGAGGTCCTCGCGGGTCTTCTTATCCAGGTCGGTCGGGACGACGACGTCGACGTGGGCAAAGAGGTTGCCATAACCATCGGTGCGCAGGCGCGGCATGCCCTTGCCCTGCACGGTGATGGACTCGCCCGGCTGGGTGCCCGGAGCGATATCGATGGTGAGCTCCTCGCCGTCAAGCTGCTCGACGGTGCAGGAAGCACCGAGGGCGGCATCCACCATGGGCACGCGCACGGTCAGGTGCAGGTCATCGGCGTTGCGCTCGAAGACGGGGTGCGGCTGGGTATGCACCTCAACGTACAGGTCGCCAGCGGGGCCGCCGCCGTGACCGACCTCGCCCTGGGACGCCATGCGGATGCGCATGCCATCGCCAATGCCGGCAGGAATGTTCACCGTAATATCGCGGCGCTTGCGCACGCGGCCATCGCCGCCGCAGTGGCCACAAGGATCGGTGACCACTTCGCCGAAGCCGTAGCACTTCGGGCAATCGCGGGTGGTCATCATGTTGCCCAGCATGCTGCGCTGGACCTCCTGAACCTGGCCCATGCCGCCGCAGTGATCACAGGTCACCGGCTTGGACTTGGACTCGGAACCGGTTCCCTCACAGCGGTCACAGACCACAGCGGTATCGACCTTAACCTGCTGCTTAACGCCGCTATAGGCCTCCTCGAGGGTAATGGTGGTGCGCAGGAGCGCATCATCGCCCGGCTGCACGCGGGAACGCGGACCGCGGGAGGCAGCTCCCCCGCCGAAGAACTCGGCGAAGATATCCCCGAGGCCGCCGCCACCGAAACCACCAAAGCCGCCGCCCTGGGCTGCGCGCTCCTCCATGGGGTCACCACCCATGTCCACAACCCGGCGCTTCTGCGGATCCAGCAGAACCTCCTGCGCAAGGGAAGCCTCGCGGAACTTCTCCGCGGCCTCGTCATCGCCCGGGTTCACGTCCGGGTGGTACTTGCGCGCCAGCTTGCGGTAGGCCTTCTTAATCTCGGCGTCGGACGCCGACTTTTCTACACCAAGAATGCCGTAGTAGTCACGAGCCACGTACTGTCATCCTTCTATATCTCGTTGATGCTAAATCTAATCCGACGGGCCAGCTTACTCGCCCGCCAGAATTTCACTCACATAGCGTGCAACGGCAGAGACCTTGGAGATTGTTCCCGAGTAGTCCATATACGTCGGCCCCACCACACCGAGCCCGCCGAGTGCTGCGGCCTCCGAGCCGGTGCCGAATCCATAGCGCGTGGCCACGACGGAGGTTTGGCGCAGCTCATCGGCCTCGTTTTCTTCGCCGATGGAGACCGAAACATTGCCCAGGTCCGGCACGCGCGCCAGCAATTTCAGCACCACGACCTGCTCTTCTAGGGCCTCGATGATCGACGGCAGGCCCTCCGGTAGGGCCACGCGGGTGAGGTTGGAGGTTCCCGCCATGATCAGGCGATCGGAGGGCTGCTCCACGAGGGTCTCAATCAGCGTGGTGGCTGCTTTGAGGAGGTGGGGGCGGATGTCGACTGGGGAGTCGTCGACAAGCGCGGCCAGCTCCGCCGAAGCATCGGTGAGAGTCTTGCCCTCCAGGGCGGTGTTGAGGATATCGCGCAGGCGGTGGGTCTGCTCGGGGTCGATCACGTCATCGAGCTCCACATTGCGCTGATCGACGCGCCCATTGTCCGTAATCAACACCAAGAGCAGGCGCACCGGTGACAATGCGACAACCTCGCAATGCTTCACGCGGGAGACCTTGAGGTTAGGCATCTGTACGACGGCCGCTTGCTTAGTTACCTGGGCCAACAGCTGGACAGAGCGGCGCAGCACGTCTTCCAAATCCACGCCGCCCTCGAGGAAGGAGAGCATGGCGCGGCGCTCGGGTGTGGACAGCGGTTTGACGTCGTGGAGCGTATCGACGAACTGGCGGTAACCCTTCTGCGTGGGCACGCGCCCGGAGCTGGCGTGTTCTTGGGCGATGAGCCCTTCGGCTTCGAGCACGGCCATGTCATTGCGAATCGTCGCCGAGGACACGCCCAGCTGGTAGCGCTCGAGCAAGGCCTTGGAGCCGACGGGCGATTGCGAGGCGATGTAGTCCGCGACGATGGCGCGCAGGACTTCTTGGCGGCGGGCATCGGTGGAGCTGGACATGTCTTTAAGGCTATCCGTTCTGGCGGTCAGGGGTGGAAAAGCTGTGGAAATCAACGACTACGGGCAGGTAGTTCACCGCCGCTTCCAAGTGGTTCTACTCAAATGGTTCGGGTCATACGGTTTACCTGTGCCCAAACGAACCTTCTTGCAGCCCAAGGAAGGTTTGTTTGCCCCCCAAACAAACCTTCTGACTGGAGCCTTTTCACTGGAACCATCTACGAGGGTCGAAGCCAGCCGCTAGTGGGCCAGCTGATGCGGACTTGGAGGCCGGCCCGCAGGTGGGGCAAGCCGCTAACGAGCGGTGTCTTCAGCCACAAGGAGGTCGGTGATGATCCCGTCCGCGAGCAGGCGGCCCGCCTTGGTCACGCGGAGGCGGCCGTCACAAAGCTCGAGCAGGCCGCGCTCAATAAAGCGCGCGGCCACGGGCTCGGCGGCCGGCGCGAGCCAGGACGCAGGGATGCCCTGACGCAGGCGCAGGCCCAGCATGATGCGCTCGGTGTGGCGGTCAGCGGCGCTGAGCTGCTCGCGATCCTTGATGGGCAGCTCCCCCTCGCCCACGGCCTTGATGTAAGTCCGCGGGTTCTTCACGTTGTAGAAGCGCTCGTTGCCCAGGTGCGAATGCGCGCCCGGGCCCGCGCCCCACCAATTGCCGTCCACCCAGTAGATGCGGTTGTGCTGGCACTCCCCGCCCGGCTTGGCCCAGTTGGACACCTCGTACCACTCGAAACCTTCGGCTTCGAGCGTGGAGGAGATCATCTCATAGCGTCGGGCCAGCACGTCCTCATCCGGTGCTGGCAGCAGGCCCTTCGATACCTTGCGGGCCATACGCGTGCCATCCTCCACGATGAGCGAATACGCGCTGATGTGATCCACCCCGGTCTCCAGGGCACGCTCCAGCGTCAGGGCCACATCCGCATCTTCTTCTGTCGGCGTGCCATAAATCATGTCCAAGTTGACGTGCTCGAAGCCCGCATCGATGGCTTCGCGCGCCGCATCGAAGGCCCGGCCCGGCGTGTGGGCTCGCTCCAACACGGCGAGCACCCCCGGGGAGGCGGATTGCATGCCCAGGGAAAGGCGGGTGAAGCCGGCGTCGAGAAGCCCAGCGAAGTACTCCGGCGAGGTGGATTCCGGGTTGGATTCCGTGGTGACCTCCGCGTCCGGGGCGAGGCCGAAGGTGTCGCGAACCTTCGACAAGACACGGCCCAGGCCGTCGGCGCCCAGCAGGCTCGGCGTGCCACCGCCAATAAAAACCGTCTCGGCCTCGCGCCCCACCTGGGCCGCCGCCATCTCCAGTTCCTTCTCCAGAGCAGCCAGATAATCGCTGGTCAGGTCCCCTCCCAGCTCACCCGGGGTATAGGTGTTGAAGTCGCAGTAACCGCAGCGGGAGGCGCAGAAAGGAACGTGAATGTAGAGACCAAAGGGATCCATGGGAACAAAGTATCCGACAGCGCCGTTAAAGCGGTAGTCTATAGTGCAGATTTGCAACCCCGATAGTGAAGAAAGGCCTCTTTTAAGTGGAACCTCCGAGTCGATGTCCCCGCCGCCTCCTTAAGGCGGTGGGGTAAGCCGTGTTATCTGCCATCCTGATGATTATGGCGGGTTTCGCCGTCATCGCTCTCATTATCGTGGCCAACGCCTACTTCGTGGCGCAGGAATTCGCCTTCATGTCGGTGGACCGCACACAGCTGCGGCAGCAAGCAGCGGCGGGGGATGCCGCGGCACAACGTGCCCTGAAAATTACACAGAGAACCTCCTTCATGCTCTCCGGCGCGCAGCTGGGTATCACGATTACCGGCCTGCTCATCGGTTATGTGGCCGAGCCCCTCGTGGGCCAAGGCCTGGGCCAGCTGCTGGGCGGCGTGGGCGTGCCCACGGGTGTATCCGTCGCGGTAGGCACCGTGGCGGCGCTTGCTATTTCGACGGTTCTCACCATGCTCTTCGCCGAGCTCTTCCCGAAGAACTACACCATCGCAGCCCCCATGAAGTCAGCGCTGTGGCTGTCCGCATCGACGATGTGGTACCTCAAGATTTTTGGCTGGCTCATCCACTTCTTCGAGTATTCCTCCAATGCCCTGCTCAAGTTATTCGGCATCGAGCCGGTGGAGGATGTCGATTCTTCTGCCACCACCGATGACTTGGAGTCCATCGTCGATGCCTCCCACGAGGCCGGCGACTTGGATGAGGACACCTACCTGGTGCTCGACCGCCTCCTCGACTTCCCCGAACACGACGTGGGACACGCCATGATTCCGCGCTCGCGCGTGGATGTCATCGAGCCCGAAACCACCATCGGCGAGGTGCGCGAGATGATGTCGGAGAACCACACCCGCTACCCCATCATCGACGATGAACACAATCCCATCGGCGTGGTGCACCTCTACGACGTGCTGGGCACCGAGCTGCCCGCGGCCACCCCGGCCCGCGAAATCATGAAGGCCCCCGTGGTGGTGCCGGAGCTCATGCCGCTTCCCGACGTCGTCACGGAGCTTCGCGACGCCGACGAGAAACTCGCCTGCGTCATCGACGAATACGGCGGCTTCGTCGGCATCGTGACCATGGAGGACTTGGCCGAGGAAATCCTCGGCGATGTCACCGACGAGCACGACCTCGAAGAAACCGAGGAAATCACTGAGCAGGACGAGACGCACTGGATCGTCGACGGTGACACGCCCATCGACGAGGTGGAGCGCGCCATCGGCCACGACCTGCCAGAGGGCGATTTCGAAACCGTCGCCGGCCTGCTCATCGCTCATTCCGGCACGCTGCCGGAGGAAGGCGAAGAGCTTTCCATCGAGCTTGAGGCCGAGCCGGAAGACTGGGTCGATGGCGACGAAGCCCCCATCCGCACGCTCAACGTGCGCGTCGAGGAAATCGACCGCCACGTCCCCTCCGTCCTATCACTCGAGCTGGTGGAGGAATTCCCGGAAGGAGACGATGACTAATGACTGATACCTGGTGGTTCAACCTCCTTATCACTGTTCTCATCATCGCTGCTTCCGCGTTCTTCGTGGTCATCGAGTTCTCCCTCATGGGCGCGCGCCGCAACCGTTTGGAGGAGACCGCGGAATCCTCGGCAGCTTCGCGCGCGGGCCTGCGCTCGCTCAACGAGCTGACCATCATGCTGGCCGGCGCCCAGCTGGGTATTACCGCCGCGACCTTCGTCCTGGGTGCCGTGACCAAGCCGTGGGTCCATCACCTGTTGATGACGCCACTGGAGGCCCTCGGCTTGCCGCTGGGCGTTGCTGACGTCGTCTCCTTCCTGCTGGCCCTTTTCGTCGTGACCTTCCTGCACCTGGTCATCGGTGAAATGGCGCCGAAGTCCTGGGCCATTGCTCACCCGGAGACCGCCCTCCAGCTCATCGCGGTGCCCGCCCGCGGCTTCATCTGGCTCTTCCGTCCGCTGCTGATCTGGATCAACAAGATGGCCAACAAGCTGGTGACGATGGCCGGCGAGGAGCCCGTCGACCGCGCTGGTGCGGCCGGATATGACGCGGAGACCCTGCGCCACCTGGTCGAGCACTCGCGCCTGACGGGCACGCTTGACGACGACTCCGCCAACCAGATCACCGGCGTCATCGAGCTGGAAGCCTCCACCGCGGCCCAGTTGGCGCGCGAGCATGGCTCGGAAATCCTGCCGCTGTCCTCCGATGCCACCGTGGCTGAGCTCCACGAGCTCGTGGTGCGCAAGTCCATCATGCGCGTGCTGGTTTACCCGCGTACTTCGCGCATCCCGCGCATCGTCCACGTGCGCGATACCCTGCTGGCGGACCCGGACACCCCGGTGCTAGATTTCTCGCGCCCCGCACTGGCGGTGGGCTCCTCCTCCACCGTGCAGAAGACGCTGGACCAGATGCGCGCCCGCAATGAGCAGCTCGTCGTCGTGGGCAAGCCCACCAAGGACAAGACGGTGTGGATCCTCACCTGGGATGACATCATGGGCCAGCTGTGGCCGCAGATTACGGAGCAGCTGGACCAGGCCGTGCCGGCGTCGAAGAACCCGGGGGCCTAGCACGTACGCGCTAGGCGTGGCGCACAGCCAGGCCTGGCACGGAAGCTTGGCCAGTACCCAGAGAGACGAAAAGCGCCACCGAGAGAGGGAATCTCGGTGGCGCTTTTCTTAGGTAATCCTTGTGTGTTGGCAACAAGGAAGTCTGTGATGCGGCGACTAGGCAGTCGTGGCGGCCTTCTTCTGACGCTTGGCGCGCACGCGGGCAACAACGGCGTCGATACGCGCGCGCTCCTCCAGGAAGGGCGGCGGGTTATGCCCGCGCATGGTGCGCACGAAGGCGGGGTGTGCCTCAACGACGGTGTGGCGCCAGGCCTGCACTGCAATGAGCGCGGACTCGCCGGCGCGCTTGTACAGGTTCGGCAGGGAGACCACATCGAGGTTGCGGGCCACGGCGTCGGTTTGCGCCAGCACGTACTCAACCAGCTCGCGCAGGTAGGCGGCCACCGCGGCGGTGCGGCCGCGCAGGGTTTCTGCCAGCTCCGAAACCACAACGGGCGGGCCGGAGATGGGCAGGCCCTCAGCGAGCGCGCGGGCGGTAAGCTGCTTCGGTTCCTCAACGTCGTTGTCGCCGGAGGAGGCAGCCGAGATGGTGCCGGACTTCAGCCCGGAGACCAGCGCGTGGCGCAGGCCGATGAGTTCGCCGACACAACGCCCGGAATCCACGCGGGCGTCCTCGACGATGTCCCCCAGCTCAGCCAAGCAGTCGAGGGAGAGTTCATCATCCCAGTCCTCGATGGCCTCGATGAGGTGCTCAATGTAGTCAACGACTTCGTCGCCGATGTTATAGATTTCTTGGGTCAGCTCACGGTGGCGCAGCTCGGCTGCGATTTTGTGCATAGGCTGCCCTTTCCGCGAGAACCTCTAGTTGAGGTTTAGAGTTTTTCTGACCCCGCTGACTCTATTAGAGATTCTCCCGTGGGTCTGCGCGACACTCCGAAGGAATTCACAGACTCCATCCAGCCTTATTTCTTGCCGGCGTAGAGGCGCTCAATGTCCGCTGCGTAGCGCTGCGCCACGACATAGCGCTTCACCTTCATCGTGGGGGTGAGTTCGTTGCTTTCCTCGGTGAGGTCCTGGTCGAGGATGACGAACTTCTTAATGCCCTCGGCGTGGGAGACCGTAGCGTTGACCTGGTTGATGGCGTCCTGAATATCCGCGCGCAGTGCCGGATCAGCAGCTACCTCACGCATGCCCTTGGTCGCGGAAATGTTGTGATCGGCTTTCCAGCGCTTGAGCGCGTCCTCATCGAGGGTGAGCAAGACGCCGATGAAGGGTTTGCCGTCGCCGACCACCATGGCCTGGGAAATCAGCGGGTGGGAGCGCAGGATATCTTCCATCGGCCCCGGCGAGACGTTCTTGCCGCCGGCGGTGACGATGAGGTCCTTCTTGCGGCCGGTGATAACGAGCTTGCCGTCCTCATCGATTTCACCCAGGTCGCCGGTGTTGTACCAGCCGTCCTGCAGGGAGTTCTCGGTGGCTTCCTCGTTCTGCCAGTAGCCCTTGAAGACGATATCTCCCTTGATCATGATTTCGCCGTCGTCGTTAATGCGCAGCGTCGTTCCACCCAGCGGCGGGCCGACGGTACCGATGGACTGGTCCACGAAGTCCACGGCGGCAGCCGCTGCGGTCTCCGTCAGGCCATAGCCCTCGTAGATGGTCACGCCGATGCCGCGGTACCAGTGCAGCAAGTCCTGCGAGATGGCCGAACCACCGGAGATGCAGTACTTGACCTCGCCGCCCATCGCCTGGCGGATGGCGGAATAGACCAGCTTGTCAAAGGCCTTGTGCTTGGCCTTGAGGACTCGGTTAGGCCCCTCCGGAGTATCCAGCGCCTTGGAGTATTCGATGGCGACCTTTTCAGCTTGGTCGAAGATTGCACCCTTGAATGCGGAGGAGGCGTGGGCCTTCGCGGAGGCTCCGTTGCGTACCTTCTCAAACACGCGCGGCACGCCGAGGATCAGGTTCGGGCGGGAGCGCGCGAATTCGATGGTGATGGTGCCAAAATCGGACCAGTGGTTCTGGGAGGCACCGCCGATGGTGACCGCCAGCGACACTGCACGGCTAAAGACGTGTGCCAAGGGCAGGAAGGTCAAAACGTGCGCACCCGGCACAGCGATGGCACCGATGGGGTTGGTCAGCAGGCCGCGGGCTTCTGCCAGCCAATTGCGGTGGGTCAGCATGCAGCCCTTGGGGCGCCCGGTGGTGCCAGAGGTGTACACCAGCGAGGCGACGTCATCGGTGTTCGTGGCTTCGATGCGCTGGTCGACGGCATCGTCGCTGACATCGCGGCCCTCGAACTTCAGCGTATCGATGGCCGAAGAGTTGATCTCTAGGACGCGGCGCAGCTGGGAGGGCGAGCCGTGCAGCTGCGGGGTGCCATCCTCCTGCAGCTTCAGGTGCTTGACCAGCTCGGAGTGCTCGCGGGTTTCCGTGATGGCGAGGATGGCGCCGGAGTCCTCGATAATCCACTGGACCTGTGACATCGATGAAGACGGGTACACCGGAACGGAGATAGCACCGGCCGCCCAGATGGCGTAGTCCAGCAGGGACCATTCATAGCGGGTGGTGGAAATAAGAGCCACGCGGTCTCCCTGCTCCACGCCGAAAGCGATGAGGCCCTTGGCCACCGCGTAGACTTCCTCCACAAATTCCTTGGCGGTGACGTTGACCCACTCGTAGTTCGCGGGGCGGGTAAACAGCACGCCATGTGGGCGGGCGTGTGCCGTAGCCATCATGGCGGTAAGGCAGGTCTCCCCGTCTTTGATCTCGAACTCCGCTTTCGTATGCGCTTCATTCAAAGTCACAGTTGTGTCCTTTCCCACAAAAATTAAATTCCAGCCCACTCTACCAACCGGATTTCTCCCGCGCGCAGGGAGGGCGTGGCACAATTGGGGGATGTGACTACCCGTGATCTGCTTCAAGAACTTGCCCAACGCCACGGCGTGGCCTGCGAGTACACCGCCCAGAACGGACAGCCCGTGTACGTCAGCGAGGAAACAATTACCTATACGCTGCGCGCACTCGGCGTCTCTATCTCCGACCGTCCGGACGATGGGGAGCTAACCCAAGCCCTGTTCGAGGATTATCTCGAGCGCGCCTCCCGCCCGCTGCCGCCGTGCGTGGTGGCCCGCGAAGGTGCCGAAAAGTCTTTCGTCGTCCACGTCCACGACGGCGACCCCGTCACCGTCACCATCGAGCTGGAAAACGGCGAGACGCGGCCGACTTACCAGGATCCGAACGACGCCCCGGCTGCCGACGTCGCCGGCACCATGTGGGGCGAGGCCGGCTTCCACGTTCCCGGGGACCTGCCCTTAGGTTTTCACAAGCTGCACTTGTCCTCGCCGGGTATCGGCGAGCACGAATGCCCGCTCATCGTCGTGCCGAACCATCTGAGCACAGCAGATCGCTTCCTCGAGCGCCCCGCCGCGGGCGCGATGGCGCAGTTGTATTCGGTGCGCTCCGAGAAGTCCTGGGGCATGGGCGATTTCGGAGATCTAGCCGAGCTCGCGGAGGTACTGGCGCCGGATTATGACTTCCTCCTTATCAACCCGCTGCACGCGGGCGAGCCAATCCCGCCTGTGGAGGATTCGCCTTACCTGCCCACCACGCGGCGTTTCATCAACCCGATTTACATCCGCATCGAGGATATTCCGGAGCTGCAACAGCTCAGCCCGGAGCTTCAGGAGGACGTCGCCGAGCTCGCCGCCGAGTTCCGCGAGCGCAACCGGTCTGCCGAAGAGATCGACCGTGATTCCATCTTCGAGGCCAAGCTGCAGGTGCTGCAGGAGCTCTTCAACCAGGGGATGACCCCGGAGCGCCGCACCGCCTTCAGCGAGTACCAGCGCCGCGAGGGCCGCGGCCTGCGCAACTTCGCTTTGTGGTGCGCAGAAACCGAGCTGGATCGCCACAGTGGTCGCCGCCACGCGCTGAGCCTCGACATCAACGACTTAGCCGAGTTCTATTCCTGGCTGCAGTTCCTCTGCGATGAGCAGCTGGATGCCGCCCAGCGCCGCGCGCTCGACGCCGGCATGAGCATCGGGCTTATCACCGATATGGCCGTGGGCATCCACCCCGCGGGTGCCGATGCTGTCAACCTCTCCGAGTACTTGGCTCCCCAGTGCTCGGTGGGTGCTCCGCCGGATGACTATAACCAGCAGGGCCAGGACTGGTCGCAGCCGCCGTGGCACCCGGTCCGGCTGGCAGAAGCCGGCTACGAGCCGTGGCGCGATTTGCTGCGCACGATGCTGGGCAACGCCGGCGGTCTGCGCGTCGACCACGTGCTGGGCCTGTTCCGTCTGTACTGGATCCCGCGCCAGTCCACCCCGCTCAACGGCACCTACGTGACCTATGACTGGGAAGCGATGCTCGGCATCCTCGCGCTCGAGGCCGAACGCGCCGGCGCGGTCCTCGTCGGCGAGGACCTGGGCACCCTGGAACCCTGGGTCCAGAACGCCCTGCAGGATATGGGAGTACTCGGCACCACGATCATCTGGTTTGAGCACGCCAACGAAGGCCCCACCCCGCGCCCGCAGGATCAATACCGCCACATGGCGATGTCCTCAGTGGGCACGCACGATCTGCCGCCAACGCTCGCCTTCCTGCGCGGCGACCACATCGCACTGCGCGCCCGCCTGGGTCTGTTGACCCGCCCGGTGGCGGAAGAAGAGGCTGAGGACCGCGCGTGGCAGGAAGAGGTCAAGGATAATCTGCATGCCTATGGCATGTTGGAGAACCGCAAGAACGAAGAGGACGTGTTGGTTGCCCTGCACCGTTACATCGCAGGAACCCCCTCGGCGCTGACGGTCACCAATGTGGTGGATATGGTCGGTGACGTGCGCGCACAGAACCAGCCGGGCACGACGAAGGACCAGTACCCCAACTGGTGCATCCCGCTGTGCAATACCGCCGGCGAGCCCGTCCTCTTGGAGGATCTACCGAAGCAGGAGCTCTACCAGCGCCTCGCCCAAGCCGCCAAGAGGCCAGGGGCCGAGCGCTAAAGCGTCGTCCCTTTAAAGGACGACGCCCACCACCGCCACCACGACGATGAGCGCGATCATCAGCCACAGGGTCACGCTCACTCGGGATTTAGGCAGTGCCCGCTTGCGGTGGACATGTTCGGAGCGCTCGGGGTCCCACAGGCCTTCGCGGTGATCATCGGGAGTCATGGTTCTTCATCCTAGTCACGGGCACAAGCCACGAATACACCCGGTCGATTGCCCACATCAGGAGCCACCCCATGACGGTTGCGGCCGGCACCGCCGTGACGGCGAGCACCGCCATTTGCACCCACACTGGCGCCTGCACGAGCCATTCCATGCCCTCAGGGTAGCCTGTTGTGCATGAGCCGTGCACCTTTCACCGTCACCTGCCCCGCGGGCACCATCACCGGCTACCTCGATGAGGACGTGGCCCATTTCCATTCCATCGAGTACTCCCACATCCCCGGGGATTTTGAGAACCCCGAACCCGCACCGCCACGTGACCAGGATGCGCGCACCCCTCACCCGGAGAAGATCGCGCTGACCATCACCGCCCCCGCGCCCGGCAACCGCGCGACGTCCCTGGCGCCGACGTTGGTCTATATCCACGGCGGCCGCTACGAGCACGGCTCCCACGAGGATCCCCGCGCGGAGGGCACGCCGACCGCGCAGGCGGGCATCGTCCACGTGCAACTCGGTTATCGTGTGGGTCTGCCGGGGCTTGCCCGTTTTCGTGATGACGAGCCCGACCGCTACCGCGCCATCGAGGACCTGCAGTTGGGCTTGGAATGGATCCAGAACAACATCGAGGCATTCGGCGGCGATCCCACCAACGTCACCATCTTGGGCCAGTCCGCCGGCGCCAACGCCGTACTGTGGCTGTGCCGGCGCGACCACTACCGAGGGGCGTTTCGGCGAGCGCTAGCTCTGTCCCCGGGCTTTCCGCGCGAAACCTTCGAGGAGCGCAGCGCCACTCTGCGCCAGGTGATGAAGAAGCCCATCACGCGTTCCTCCCTGGCGGCGATGAGCCAGGAGGAGCTCGCCGCCGGCTACGCCAAGTTCCGCAAGAAGTACAGCCTCGATATGGCGCTGGGCCCCACCCCGCTGGAGTGTGGGCAGCTTGCCGACGTCCCCCTCATCCTCGCCAGCACCCGCGACGAGTTCTACAACATCCCAGCCACGCAGAAGGTCGACCGCTCCCCTTTCCGTGCCCTCATCCTGCGCTATGCGGCGCCGCGCTTCGGCTTTCCCCGCAACGGTTTCACACCCTGGTATCAGGTGGCGCAGCACATGGACAAGGACCGCCCGATGGGCCGAATGGTGGGCGATTCCATCATCCGCCGGTGGGCGGCCGAAGTGGCGGAGAAGGCTCCGGGGAAGACCTGGATGGTGGAATTTACCCGATCCTCGGGCCCGGCCCTGCACTGCGAGGAGCTGCGTCCGCTCTTCGGCAGGACGCCGCTGGCCCAGTGGCTGCAGGACTTTGTGCGCACAGGCGAGCCCGGATTCGAGGCCTACCGCCCGGAGCACGCTATCTGGGAGTACAACCTGGATAACGACGAGCATCGCGTGGCGTATTCCAGCTTGGATTATATTTCGGCGGCCTTTGCCCAGGACGGCAGCTTGCTCTAGGCCAGAAGGGCCGCGCGCAGCGGCTCGTGGGTCAGCTCCTCCACCATCCACGGGCTAAAGGCAAAAGGTGTGGCGTCGACGGCAGCGAGCACATCGCGCACCGGCGCCCACGCGAAGGAGTCAACCTCCTCCGGGTTGGGCGTCGGATCATCTTCGGTCTCGAAGAGGTAGACCGGACAGATTTCATTCTCCACCACGCCGGAGGAATCCTCGGCACGGTAGGCAAAGTCCGGCAGCACCAAGCGCGGCGTGCCGGTCAGGCCAAGCTCGAAGCGGCCGCGGCGCACGACGGCGTCGCCAGTCGGCTCATCCGGGCCCGGGTGCCCACAGAAGGAATTGGTCCACACGCCGGGCCAGGTCAGCTTGGACAGGGCGCGGCGGGTCAGCAGCAGCTGGCCATCGCGTACCACCCACGCGGAAAAGGCAAAATGCAGCGGGGTATCTGCGGTGTGTACGGCGGCCTTGTCAGCGGTGCCGGCGGGCTTGCCCTCCGGCGAGGCTAGAACGACGAGTTCCGTCATAGATTGAGGTCTCCTACATAGCGCACGTTGCCGATGCTAAAGCGCGCGTTCCAGAGGTTGCCTGGGGCAACGTTATAGACATATTGAAGGTTGGTGGACGCACCGGCGCCCAGAGGGTGATCCAGGCCCGGCGCGGCTAGGTCCACGTTGACCTCCGGGTCATAAGGGACAGGATCCACGGTGGCCCAGCCGCCATTGCCGTCGGCGCGCTCGAGGGTGGGTTCCGCGAGGGCGTCGGCAGGCAGGGGCACCTCGTTGAGGTTATGAATCTTCACCGTCAGCACCGTTCCACCGCCGCCGGAGTACAGCCCCTGGAGCTCGAACTCCACGTTGAGGCCCTCATCTTTAACGGGTGCCGCCAGGTTGGAGGTGACCTCATGAGCGTCTACGTCCTTGGCCTCAAAGGTCGGCGGCTCCGAGCTAGACACCACGATGTTGTCCTGCGGGCCCACGTCCGGCGGCTGGAGGATGCTGCAGCCTGACAAGGCAGCCAGGCACAGCGGGGCGCACGCTAGGGGGAGGTATTTCTTCACCGCGGATCCTTTTCCATCACGACTTCGGTTTCTCCCCTACCTTAGTCGACAGGTTGGATATTCCTATTAAGGGCGTAACATCGGCCGGCGATGAACTCTATTCTCCGCATCGTCCGCAGCGCATCCGCCCTGTGGCCGTTTTATCTTGGCGTCCTTATCACCGCGTCAGTCACCGCGATTCTGTCACTGCTGACCCCGTTTATCCTCCGCGAGGCCACCGACACCGTCGTCGCGGGCGGCCCGCTGCGCACCATCCTGTGGTGGGTCGTGGCGCTCTTTGTGGCGGATGCGCTGGGCAACGTGGTGAAGAATATCGGCGGCTATATCGGCGATGTCATGGTCGCACGCCTGCGCCAGATTCTTTCGACGCGCTACTTTGCCAAGCTGCTCTCTGTGCCGCAGGGTTATTACGACAACCAGGTCACCGGCACCATCATCGCGCGCTTGGACCGCTCGATTGCGAATATCACGCAGTTCCTGCAGTCCTTCTCCAATAACTTCTTCGTCATGCTCATCCAGGCGGCAGCGGTGCTGGTCATCACCGCGGTGTACTACTGGCCGCTGGCCATCCTGCTGGCAGCGCTCTTCCCTATCTATATGTGGCTCACCGCGCTGACCTCGGAGCGCTGGCAGGAGTTTGAGGCCATCAAGAACGAAAACATCGACGTGGCCAACGGGCGCTTCGCGGAGGTCATCGGCCAGGTGAAGGTGACTAAGTCCTTCGTCGCTGAGGCCCGCGAGTTGGCCTCCTTCGGTTCGCGCTACCGCGCGGTGGTGGATACCACGAAACCGCAGTCGCGCTGGTGGCATTCCATGGATACCGCTCGCGGCGCGGCCATGGCGCTGATCTTCTTAGGCATCTATGGCCTGATCTTCTGGCGCACCTTGGAGGGCCATTTCTCCATCGGTGACATGGTCATGCTCCTGCAGCTGGTAAACATGGCTAAGCAGCCGGTGTTCATGATGAGCTGGATCGTGGATGTCAGCCAGCGCGCCATCGCCGGCTCCAAGGACTACTTCAAGGTCATGGAGGAAGTCCCGGAGCCCACGGTCAACCCGCAGCTGGTCGCCGCCGCTGAAACCTCCGACGTACCGGAGCTGGACCTCACCCCGGCCGAGCCGCTGCGCCCGACCGAAGGCCCCGTCTTTGCCTTCGAGGACGTGTCCTTCTCCTATGAATCGGATAAGCCGGTCGTCGCCGATATCACCTTCGCCGCCCAGGAGGGCCACAAGGTCGCGCTCGTTGGCGAGTCCGGCGGCGGCAAGTCCACCCTGGTCAACCTCCTGTTGGGTCTCTACCAGCCCACGGAGGGAAAACTGACGGTACTGGGCCACGACGCCGCGGAACTTACTGCGGAGCGCCTGCGCGCCTCGGTCGGCGTGGTCTTCCAGGAGTCCTATCTCTTCTCCGGCACCATTCGGGAAAACATCGCTTATGGCAAGCCGGGGGCGACGATGGAGGAGATCGTGGACGTCGCCAAGCGCGCCAACGCACACGGCTTCATCGAAGAATTCCCCGATGGCTACGACACCGTCATCGGCGAGCGCGGCCTTAAGCTCTCCGGCGGGCAGAAGCAGCGCGTGGCCGTGGCGCGCGCCATGCTGAAAGACACCCCCATCCTCGTCCTCGACGAGGCCACCTCGGCGCTGGACACCAAGGCCGAGCGCGCCGTGCAGGCGGGTCTGGACGAGCTAATGAAGGACCGCACCACGCTCATCATCGCGCACCGCCTGTCCACCATCGCGGACGTGGACACCATCATCACCCTGGACCGCGGCCGCATCTCCGAGATCGGCTCGCCGGCGGAGCTAGCCCAGTCCGGCGGAATCTACGCTGAACTGCTGCGCCTGACCCAATCCGCCTCCGCCGCCGACCGGCAGCGATTGAAAAAATACGGATTCGTCCAAGCCACCGACGAGTAAGGTGGGACGCATGCGTTTCCCTAGCCTGAAAGAACTCTCCGCCCGCGGCACCCGCAAGTGGACCGTCTATGACGAAGACGTCATCCCGCTGTGGATCGCCGAATCAGACTTCCTCACCGCGCCGGCGGTCAAGGAGGCCATCCAGGAGGCGGTCGACGCCGAATCCTTCGGCTACACCCCAGCGCCCAAGGCCTCCGAGCTCAACGCGGCAATAGCAAATTTCTACGAATCGCGCTACGGCTGGCGCCCAGAACACGTCTTCTGGATCGGGGATGTGGTGCGCGGCTTGTTGCTCGGCGTGCAGTACTTTACTGAGGGCGCGGTGGCCGTGCCGGTTCCCTCCTACCCGCCGCTGCTGGAGCTGCCGGAGACCGCCGGGCGCGAGAAGATTGAAACCTCGCTGGAGCTCGATGATATCGAGCGCGCCTTCCAGGCCGGCGCCGGCTCCATCCTGCTCTCCCACCCCTATAACCCGCTGGGCATTGTCTTTGATGAGGACTGGCTGCGAGGGCTGGTGGAGCTGGCGGAGAAGTACGATGCCCGCATCCTCTCCGATGAGATCCACGCCCCGCTGGTCTACGAAGGCCGCCACATCCCGCTCGGCGCTTTGTCCGACCGCGTTATTACCGTCACCGCCACGTCCAAAGCATGGAATACCGCAGGGCTAAAGTGCGCGCAGGTGATCTTCTCCAACACCGCGGACGTCGAGCGCTGGAACTCGCTGACCGGCGTAGCCAAGGACGGCACCGGCACGCTCGGCATCTTGGCGGCAGAGGCCGCCTACCGCCACGGCAGCGAGTTCCTTGACGAGGAAATCGAGTATCTGAAGAAGACCCGCGACTGGCTGGTGGAGGAGCTGCCCAAGCGCGTGCCTGGCCTCAAGACTTCCCACCCGCAGGCTACTTACCTTCTGTGGTTGGACTTTAGCGAGACCGCCATTGGGGATGACCCGAAGCCCGCGGCCTGGGTGCGCGAGCACGCCAAGGTAGCCCTCAACGAGGGTGTCACCTTCGGTACGGGCGGCGAGCATCATGCCCGTCTTAATTTCGCAACCTCACGTGAGCTGCTGGAAGAGGCACTCGACCGGCTGGAGAAAGCATTTAGCTAAAATTTACATCTCATGTCATGGGCATTATCCTTAGAAAAATGTCCATAAATGACGTTCAGGCCCCCGCCCAGTCCGCTTCAAAGACGAGCTCGCCCATCGGCATCGTGATCGTTGCCTCCCTCATGCTCTTCTCCATGTTCTTCGGAGCGGGCAACCTCATCTTCCCGCCAGAGGTCGGTGTCTCCTCCGGCACCAACTTCTGGCCGGCCACCTTGGGCTTCCTCGCCGCCGGCGTGGCACTGCCGGTCTTAGCGGTGATCGCGGTGGCCATTTCCGGTCAATCCGTGCGAGACATCGGAAACCACGGCGGCAAGATCTTCGGCGTGACCTTCTCCGTCATCGCCTACCTGGCCATCGGTGCCTTCTACGCCCTGCCGCGCACCGGCGCGGTCTCCATGGAGACTGCGATTACCCCGCTGCTCGGGTGGGAGGGCACCTTTGCCAACGGTGCCTTCAACGTCGTCTTCTTCCTCATCGCTTTGGCCCTGGCCTGGCGCCCGAATGACATCATCGACACCCTAGGAAAGTTCCTGACCCCGGCACTGGTCATCCTGCTCGCCGTCCTCATCACCCTCGCTACCGTGGCGAATCCCCGCGTTCCCGGCACCCCGACTGAGGAGTACGCTTCCGCGCCCTTCGTCACGGGTCTCTTTGAGGGCTACAACACCATGGACGCCATCGCCGGCCTGGCTTTCTCCATCGTCATCGTGACCTCGCTGCGTTCCAAGGGCTTCTCCACCGACCGGGCGCTGCTGCGCGGAACCATCACTTCCACCGTCATCGCCGGCGCGCTGCTCGCCGCCATTTATCTGGGCCTGGCGTGGATCGGCCAAACTATGCCGAACGGTGCCTCCTACGATTCCGGCGCCGCCTTGCTTGCCGACGCCTCCAATCTCACCATGGGCAACGTCGGCCAGGCCGTCTTCTCCGCCATCGTCATCCTGGCGTGTATGACCACCGCCGTGGGCCTGATTTCCGCCACCTCGGAGTTCTTCGCCATGCTGGTACCGAAGACCACCTACCACTTCTGGGCTTGCTTGTTTACCGCACTGTCCATCGCCTTCGCCTTCCAGGGTCTGGACACGGTGCTTGCCATCGCGGTGCCCTTCATCGTGTTCTTGTACCCGCCGGCTATCTCGTTGATCGCGCTGACGCTTCTGCAGCCGGCGGTCAAGAAGTGGGTCACCTTCTACTGGGGATTCCGCTTGGCGCTGTGGGTTTCCGTGCTGTGGTCCGCCGCCACCTCCTTCGGTGTGCCGCTTGATTTCTCCCCTGGCCAAGACGTTGGTTTGGGCTGGGTGGTTCCCACGCTCCTCGCATTTGCCATCGGCGTTATCATCGACGTTGTATCTACATCCTCGTCGAAGAAAAGTGAGTAGTCCATGACGCCTCGCGCGGCTCTATCCATCCTCGATTTCTGCACCATTTATGAGGGGGAGACCCCTTCTCAGTCCATGGCTAGGTCGGTCGAACTAGCGCAACGCGCGGAGGCTTTGGGGTTTAAGCGCATGTGGTACACCGAGCACCACAACATGCCCTCCATTTCTTCCTCCTCCCCGGCGGTGCTCATCGCACACATCGGCGCGAAGACCGAGCGCATCCGCTTGGGCTCCGGCGGCGTCATGCTGCCGAACCACGCGCCCTATGTTATCGCTGAACAATTCGGAACCCTCGCCGAGCTCTACCCCGGCCGCATCGACTTAGGCTTGGGCCGCGCACCCGGCACCGATATGAAGACCTTGGGCCGCGCCCTGCGCCGCGATAGAAACGCCGCCGAGCGTTTCCCCGAGGACGTCAAGGAGTTGCAAGGCTACCTTTCCGGCAAATCTCTCGTCCCCGGTGTGCAGGCTATCCCCGGCCACGGCACGAACGTGCCGATTTACATCCTGGGCTCCTCGCTTTTCGGTGCCTCGCTGGCCGCCAAGTTCGGGCTGCCTTATGCCTTCGCCTCGCACTTCGCCCCGCAGCACTTGGAAGCCGCCACGGCGTATTACCGCGAGAATTACCAGCCTTCCGAAGCCCACCCCGAACCCTATGTCATCGCCGGCGTCAACGTCACCGCGGGGGATGACGCAGAAGAGGAATTCGAAAAGGTCTGCTTCCGCCGCGTGAAGGCCTTCGTCAGCCGCGGCAGGCAGCTCAGCGACGACGACGTCGCCCGCATCATCGACTCCCCTCAGGGCCAGCAAATCATCAGCATGCTGCAGTACTCCGCTGTCGGAAATGTAGAGCACGTGCGCGAGTATCTCACCGACTTCCAGAAGTTGGCTCAGGCGGACGAACTCATGATTTCCCTGCAATCCACAAGCCACAAGGCCGCGTTGGGTAACATGAGTAACCTGGCGCGCGCGTGGCAATTGTAGGCGTACGCGCATCGTTGCCCGTCACAGCGTTTTACATAGAGGAGGATCCCTGTGGCCCTTCGCGGTACTCAGCAGCACAGCATTATCGCTGACTACCTGCGCACCCTCATTCGCAGCAAGAAGCTTTCCCCTGGCGATTTCCTGCCCAGCGAGGCCGAGCTCTGCGAGCAATTCTCCTCCTCCCGCGGCCCGGTGCGCCAAGCCGTCGCGGCTTTGCGCTCGGAAGGGCTCATCTCCTCCGGCCGTGGCCGCCGCTCCGTCGTCCTCGGCCGTTTTACCTCGGAGTCCTTCGATTCCATTTACTCCGTGACGCACTGGCTGCGCGAGCGCGGCTTCGAGCCCGGCGCGTCCACGTTGTGGCTGGGGCGCTGCCCTGCTACCGATAGGGAGGCCGAGTTCCTGCGGGTAGAAACCGGCTCCCCCGTTATCTTTGTGCACCGCGTGCGCAGCGCCAACGGCATGCCCATCGCCATCGAGCGCATGTTCTTCCCACTGGACGTGGGCAGCCAGATCCTCAGCTTCGATGCCGACAATGAGTCCATCCACGATCACCTGCGCAAGCAGGGCGTGGAATTCGACAGCGTCAACCGCGAGCTCTCCCTCGCCTACGCCAGCGAGGAGGATGCGCGCTCCCTCAATATCGACCCCGGCACCCCGCTGTGGCGCCTGCACCTCGACATCTCGGATCACTCCGGGCATCCCGTCGAGTGCACCGAAATCCTGTACCTCGGGGACCGCATGACGCTTGGCATGACGAACGTGCGCGGCACCACGTCCCCACTCGAGGTCAAGCTGTCGGAAGGATGATGAAGACTTGGCTGGGTGCGCTGGGGGTGGTCGTGGGGGCGTCGTTAAGCGCGTGTTCTGCCGGCTCCACGGCAGTGGTTGATTCGGATTCCTCCGCGCTGACGCTGGCCACCACGACGCCGGCGACCTCCCTGGATTTCACCACCGTCGGCGGCGCCGCCATCCCGGCAGCGCTCATGAGCAACGTCTACGAGACCCTGGTGCGCATCTCCCCGGAGGGAGAGATTGTCCCTGGGCTCGCCGAATCCTGGGAGGTGGACTCCACGCGCTACACCTTCCACCTGCGTGAGGCTTCCTTCTCCAACGGCGAGGCTTTCACCGCGCACACCGCCGCGTGGTCCATCAACGCGGTGAAGACGGAGTGGACGAACGGCATTAGCGCCCAGATGGACGTGGTGGAATCCGCCACGGCTGTCGATGATCACACGCTCCTCGTCACCCTAAGCCGTCCCTCCGCTGGGTGGTTATGGTCCATGGGCACCGCTATTGGCGCGATGCGCACCCCCACCGAAGCGGTGGGCACCGGCCCCTTTGCCGTCGCGGGCTTCTCCCCCAACGAATACATCGCGCTGCGCGCCCGCCCGGACTACTGGGGCACCCCGGCGAAGGAAGACATCACCATCCGCTACTTCCCGGATTCCCTCACCGCGGTTAACGCGCTGCGCTCCGGCGGGGTGGATGCGGTATGGGGCGTGCAGAACCCCGAGCTGCTCGACACCCTCGATGACTCCATCGAGACCGCCGTGGGCACCACGAACGGTGAGGTGCTGCTGTCCATGAATAACCAGGCAGCGCCTTTCGACGACCCCCGCGTGCGCCGCGCCGTGGCCTATGGCATCGACCGCCGGGCCGCCAACGAGATCCTCTGGGAAGGCCGCGCGCAGGACACTGGCGGAGCACCCGTCCCGCCCACTGACCCCTGGTTTAGCGGGAAGGACTACTACCCCTATGAGCCTGCGCGCGCCCGCGCGCTGATGGAGGAGGCCGGCGCGGTGGGCACGCCGCTCACTCTCACGGTGCCGAGCCTGCCCTATGCACAAACGCTCTCCGAGTTCCTCTACTCGCAGCTCACAGAGATGGGCTTTGAGGTCACGCTGGAAACCGCGGAGTTCCCCGCGGTGTGGCTGAGCCAAGTCATGGGCGCCAAGGACTATCAGATGTCGCTCGTCGCGCACGTCGAGCCGCGCGATATCCCCACCATCTTTGGCAACCCTGACTATTACCTCGGCTATGATTCGCCGCAGGCCCGCACGCTGTTGGAGCAGGATGACATGACAGGGGCCGTGGACCAGATTATGGAGGACATGCCCGCCCTGACCTTGATGAACATGCCCAATATCGTGCTCTACCGCGAGGGCCTGACCGGCCTGCAGCCGAATCAGATCACCGATGCCATTGAGTTGCGAGGTGTGCGATGAGAATCCTGCGCTTCCTCGGCACCATGTGGGCCGCCTCCATCATCATCTTCCTGCTCATGCGGGCCGTGCCCGGCAACCCGGCGCGCGTGGCCTTGGGCGTCAACGCCACGGACGAGGCCGTGGAGAAGCTGACCCACTCCATGGGCTTAGACCGCCCGCTCATCGTGCAGTACCTGGAGTGGATGAAAGGGCTGTTAACCGGCAACTTCGGAATCTCCCTGTCCTCGCAGCAGGACATCACCCCGCTGGTGATTGACCGCGCGCAGGTTACGCTGTTGCTCATTGGGCTGGCCATCGCCCTCGCCCTGGTCGGTGCTATCCCCATGGGCATCCTGCTCGCCCGCTTTCGCCTCCCCGTGCTCAATGCCGCCACGCAGCTGGGCATCGCGGTACCGAGCTTCCTCGTCGGTATTTTGCTGGTTGCCGTGTTCTCCGTGCACCTGGGATGGCTGCCGGCCAACGGCTGGCAGCTGCCGCGCGAGGGTTTAAGCCACCTGGTCCTGCCGGTTATCTCGCTGGCGCTGGTGCAAGGCGCGATGCTCACGCGCTACGTGCGCGCCACCCTCCGTGAGGAGATGGACAAGGACTACATCCGCACCGCCCGCTCCCTGGGTGAATCCCGCACCGGGGCGCTCATCCGCCACGGCCTGCGCAACGCCGCCCTGCCGGTGCTCACCGTCACCGGCGTGCAGCTGAGCACCTTGGTGGTGGGCGCGGTGGTCATCGAGAACGTCTTCGTCATCCCGGGTCTGGGCTCCATGCTTCTCGACGCCGTCTCCACCCGCGACCTCACCACCGTCCAGACCCTCATCATGGTCTTCGTGACCTTCACCCTGACCGTCAACCTGCTCACGGACCTGGCCTACCGGGTCATCGACCCAAGGCTCAAGGAGGCGCGATGAAACCCGGCTACATTCTGGTGGGCCTGACCATCCTGCTTGCCCTGGTCTCCCTGGTGTGGACGCCCTATGACCCGAACCTCATCTCCCCCGACCGCCTAGCCGGCCCCAGCCTGGAGCACCTCATGGGCACCGACCGCTTCGGGCGCGATACCTTCTCCCGCATCCTCGCCGGCGCCCAAATCACCGTGCTGGTGGGCGTGGTGGCGGTGGCCATCGCCGCGCTCATTGGCGTTCCGCTGGGTATTATCGCCGGGATGCGCGGTGGCGGTTTCATCATGGCGGCCACCGACCTGCTGCTCGCCTTCCCGGCGCTCCTGCTGGCCATCGTCGCCGGCGCGGTGTGGGGCTCGTCGACGCTCACGGCGACCATCGCCATCGGCATCGCCGGCATTCCCTCTTTCATCCGGGTCACGCGCTCCGGCACGCTGCAGATCATGACGCAGGACTATATCGCCGCCGCGCGCATTTCGCGCGTGCCGCCGGCGCTCATCGCGTGGCGCCACGTCCTGCCGAACCTCGGCGGCATCGTGGCCATCCAGGCCTCCGTCTACTTTGCGCTGGCCGTCCTCGCCGAGGCTGGCCTCTCCTACCTCGGCCTGGGTACCGCCCCGCCGACCGCCTCCTGGGGCCGCATGCTGCACGACGCCCAACCCCTCCTCGCCACCCACCCCCTCCAGGCGCTGTGGCCCGGGCTGGCGATTGCCGGCACCGTCCTCGGATTCAACCTTCTAGGAAGCCATGCTGACCGTCACTGATCTGCGCGTGGGCCCCGTCGGCCCCCTCTCCTTTTCCATCGCACCCGGCGAGCGCGTCGGCCTCATCGGCGATTCCGGCAGCGGCAAGTCCCTGACCGCCCTAGCCATCATGGGGCTGTTGCCCGACCACCTGCAAGCCACCGGATCCATTAACTTCAACGGCCAGGAGCTGCTGGGCATGCGCGACCGCGACCTGCGCAAGCTGCCGCTGGCCATGGTCTTCCAAGAACCCATGACCGCACTCGACCCGCTGATGAAGGTGCCCGGCTTCAACCGCTTCCCACACCAGCTCTCCGGCGGACAGCGCCAGCGCGCGCTCATCGAGATGGCCATGGCCCGCCGCCCCAAGCTCCTCATCTGCGATGAGCCGACCACCGCCCTGGATCCCTTCACCCAGGAGGAGATCCTCTCCACCATCGTCGATGCCGCGGACAGCGAAGACACGGCGCTGCTGTTTATTAGCCATGACCAGGACGTCGTCAAGCGCGTGTGCGACCGCGTCGTGCGCATCGGTGAGCTCACCACTCCCGACCTCACCCCGCCGCCCATGCCCACCCTGGGCGAGCCCGTCATCGAGCTTAAGAACGTGACCAAGGCCTACCGCGGGGTCACCGCGCTGGACGACGTCTCCCTCACCGTCCGCGAGGGCGAACGCCTCGGCATCGTCGGCGGTTCCGGCTCCGGCAAATCCACGCTGCTCAAGCTTCTCACGGGGCTGGCGCAGCCGACCTCGGGGACGGTGGCAGTGAAGAAGCGCGTGCACATGGTCTTCCAGGACCCCAAGGGCTCGCTCAACCCGCGCATGCCCATCTGGAAGATCGTGGCCGAAGGCGGCGGGACGCGCGAAGATGCCGAGGCGGTGCTCCGGGAGGTCGGCATCGACGGCTTCGAGCGCTATCCCCGGGACTTCTCCGGCGGGCAGCGCCAACGTATTTCGCTGGCGCGCGCCGTGGTGGGCAAGCCGGAGATCCTGCTGGCGGATGAGGCAGTCTCGGCACTGGACGCCACCTCGCGGGCCCAGGTCCTCGAGTTATTGCAGCGCGTGACGAAGGACATGACGCTGGTTTTCGTCTCCCACGACATCGACGTCGTGCGCCACTTATGCCCCACGGTGGCGGTCCTGCAGGACGGCCGACTGGTCGAGCACGGCGAAGCGAGTAAGGTGTTCTCCCGATATGGAACACCCTCTGCCGCAACGTCCTAACGCACTTCAGCTCTTTACCGCCTTCAACACCTCCGCGCGCCGCTGGCCCGGTGCTCTGCGCGCAGCGTTGGCGATCATTATCCCCGGCGGGATCGCTGTAGTGACGGGCCACCCGGATGCGGTGCTGCTCATTTCCGCCGGCGCCTTCTCCGTCATCTACGGCGAGGGACACCCCTACCGCACCCGGCGCCGCGTGATCCTGACGGCCGGTGGGTTGCTCACGCTGGCGGCCACAGCCGGCTCCCTCGTCGGGGTGCATGGCCTGGCGCTGTCCGCGGTGTTTACGGTGGTGCTGGCGACAACCGGCGCGTTCGTGCAGAATGCGCTGCGGCTGCCGCCGCCGGGTTCCTTCTTCATCGTGATGGTGGCCGGCGGCTCCACGATGCTGCGCGGGGTCTCGCCCTGGGAGGTGGCCGCATGGAGCCTGGCCGGCGTGTTGGTCAGCTACGTGCTGGGCATGCTGCCGCGCTTTCGGGATCCGCACGGCCCGGAGACCCGCGCGGTGGCCGCGTTGGAGAAGGCCGCCGATGCCTTCGTGAACTCCGATAGCGATTTCCTGGCTCGCCACCACCAGGCGCAGTCCGCCATTTCCACGGCGTGGCAAGCGCTTGCCGACGCCGGCGTCATCCGCGGCGGCCGCATCCGCCACCCCGCCCAGGCGGAGCTGGTGCACCGCGCGCTGGCCGCGCAGCAGCGCATCGTGGCGCACCACAAGCAGGTCGGCGGCAACTCGGATGAGCTGTCTGATTCCCCCACCTACGTGGACCCGGACCGCACCACCATCCCGCACACCAAGCCGACGATGCGCTACCGCTTCTACCGCGCCGCGGTGGGCAATTCCCACGCGGTGGTAACAGCGGAAAAGATCGCGCTCGGTGGCCTGGCCACCGCGTTCATTGGCATGGCGCTGGGGCTCAACCGCCCGGACTGGGGCGCGGTCTCGGTGCTCCTGCTCTTGCAGTGGGGGCCGGACCGGGTTCCGGGAACGATTCGCGGTGTGCAACGTATGCTGGGCTCCGTCTTAGGCGTGTGCGTCTTTGCGCTCATTGCCTCTTTCAGCCCGCACGGCTGGGGGTTGGTGCTCGCGCTGGCCTTCTGCCAGTTCTGCGCAGAGATTCTGGTGGTGAAGAACTACGCGCTGTGCGTTATCTTCTCCACGCCGCTTGCTTTGCTCATGGGCAACTCTTCGGAGCACATGGCCCACACCATCGGCTCGCGCATGGCGGAGATTGGACTCTCCGTGGTCGTGGCGATGCTCTTCCTGTGGCTGTGGAAGCCGCGCGCCCAGCTGATCAACCACTACCGCCTGCAAACGCGCTGCTTCGAGGCGATGGCCGCCCTGCTGGGCGCGCTGTTGATTAAGACCCCGGAAGAGGCACTCGCACAGCGCCGCGACCTGCACTACGAGCTGCTCTCGGAACGCCGCAGCATCCAGTCGCTGGCGACCAATCATTCCGATATCAGCCAGTTCTGGGAGCGCCACACGGCCCTGCAAACCGCCGGCTACTTCCTCCTCGACTTCTGCGTGGTCAACCCGCTCACGCAGCCCAGCCGCGCGGAACTGGATACGCTGATTGAAAAGATCACCGCAGCGGAAATGCGTCAATGACCTCATAGCGGGGCCCACCGCCGCGCCCCTCTCCCAAGAAAGATTGGACGAGGCTGATTTCCGTGGCCTCGAACTCGGGCCCGCGGTAGACGCTCAGCGCGTGCACCGCATCCGGGATGAGCCACGGATCCCGCGTCCGCCTCCCCGCCCGGGCCAGCGTGAGGTGTGGGCGCGAGGGCTCAAGCATGAGATGTTTGACCTGCCCTTTGACACCTGCCCACAGCACCTGTTTCTCAAAAGAGCCAGCCCCGCTCAGGCTCAGCGTGAGCGGCCCCGCTTCGATGCCGCGCAGCGCCTCGCGGACCTCCACTGCGTCATTGGGCTGTTCCCCGAAAAAGTCGAGGGTGATGTGCCAGTTATCCGGGTCCGCCCACCGCAACCCGTTGTCCTTGAGCGGGCGCACAGCCCGTACGAGGTGCTCACGGGCCTCCGCGGAGGGAAAGAGGGCGCTGAAAAGGCGAATCATTTCACCGACAGCAAAAGGTTCGGATCGAGTACGTGTTCCTCCACGAGTTCGAAGAGAGCGAAGGCTTCCTCCAGCTCACGGACATTCTCATCAAAATTAGGCAGCGACATGGCATTCCAATCGACGCAGAAATAAGTGTCTTCATCCTAGCTCACAACACTGTCATTTCGCGCACCTGCGATAATGGTCACCATGAACTCTCGACAAGCCACCGGTCCCCCAGTAGGCATCTATCCCCACGACATGCACCCGGGCTTGGTCCCTGGCATCGGCGTGGAGGACCAACGCAACGCTTTCGCCCTCGACAAAATCACCTTTTTCAGCACCGCTACCTTCGTCGTAGCCTTCATCGTGTGGGGCATTAGCTCGCCAGAATCCGTCTCGGCCGCATCCTCCTCCGCCTTTTCCTGGGCCATCACGAACGCCGGGTGGCTGCTCAACATCACCATGATGATGGCCGTAGCCACCATGCTCTACATCGGTTGCTCCCGCCTAGGCCGCATCAAGCTCGGTACCGATGACGAAGAGCCTGAGTTCGGCTGGTTTAGCTGGGTCGCCATGATGTTTGGCGCCGGCATCGGCGTCGGCATCTTCTTCTACGGCCCGTCAGAGCCGCTGTCGCACTACCTCACCCCGCCGCCGCACACCGTCGACGGCAACAGCGTCGAGGCCCTGCACCAGGCCATGGCCCAGGCGCACTACCACTGGGGAATCTCGCCCTGGGCAGCCTATGCCCTCGTCGGCGGCGCCATCGCCTATTCCTCCTACCGCCGCGGACGCGTCCCTCTGGTGTCCTCGATTTTCAAGCCGCTGTTCGGCTCCCGCGATACCGACGGCCCGCTGGGCAAGCTTATCGACGTCCTCGCCCTCGTCGCCACGCTCTTCGGCACCGCCGCCACACTGGGTCTTTCCGCCATCCAGATCGGCCAAGGCGTCTCCATCATCCGTGGTGCCGGCCCGCTGACCAACTCCGTGCTCATCGTGATCATTGCGGTCCTGGGCTGCGGTTTCATCATCTCGGCGGTCTCGGGTGTCTCCCGCGGCGTGCGCTATCTCTCTAATTTCAACATCACGGTGACACTCGGCTTGGTCATCTTTGTCTTCTTCACCGGTCCGACCTTGCTCCTGCTCAATCTCGTGCCCTCCGGCATCGTGACCTACATCGACCAGCTTTTGCCGATGATGGCCAAAGGCCTGTCCTGGGGCGATGAAACCGTCGAGTTCCAGTCCTACTGGACTGCGTTCTACTGGGCGTGGTGGATTGCCTGGACGCCGTTCGTCGGCATGTTCGTGGCCCGTATCTCCCGTGGCCGCACGCTGCGCGAATTCACGGCCGTGACCGTCTTCGCCCCTTCCCTCATCCTCATCCTGGCCTTCACCATCTTCGGCGGCACGGCCATTACCTTCCAGCGCGAAGAACTACCCAGCTTTGATGGCTCCGCCTCCGGCGAGCAGGTTCTTTTCGCCATGTTCGACAACCTGCCGCTGAGCAGCATCACGCCTTTCATTTTGATCCTGGTGCTGGCGGTCTTCTTCATCACCTCTGCGGATTCCGCATCGGTCATCATGGGAACCATGTCCTCCAAGGGCGACCCCGCTCCTAACAAATTCATCGTCATCTTCTGGGGCCTGTGCATGATGGGCATTGCCGTAGTCATGCTTCTCACCGGCGGCGAGGACGTGCTCACCGGCCTGCAGAACCTGACCATCCTCTCGGCGCTGCCTTTCTGCATCGTGCTGCTCGTCATGATGGTGGCCTTCATCAAGGACCTGCGCTCCGACCCGATGTTCATCCGTCGCGCCTACGCGCGCGCCGCGGTGGAAAACGCCGTCGTGCGCGGCATCGAGGAGCACGGCGATGACTTCGAGCTCACCGTCGAGCACGCCGACGAAGGCCGCGGTGCCGGCTCCGACTTCGATTCCTCAGCGCACCGTTACACGGACTGGTACCAGCGCACCGATGAAAAGGGCGAGAATGTAGACTACGACTTCGACACCGATACCTGGGCCGATGGCTACGACCCGAACTCTGAACAGAAGGAGACCTAAGTGGGCATCCCCGACGATGTCGTCCTCGACGGCTACACGCTTATCGAACAGCACGAAGTGGACCACGAGTTCCTCATCAATGGCTCGCCGCTCGCCGTGGATACGCCTCTGCTATTCGCACTCACGATTGTTGGTGTTCTCCTCGTGGCGGCCAGCTTCTTCCTGCGCAGGCCGGGCCGCATCATCGCCGGGCTCTTGGGCGCGATCCTGACGCTGACCAAGCTGTGGTGGATGCCCATTGCACTTGCCCGCCAGTTCAACGACAGCCAGGTCTTCGGCTACGCGCTGAAGTACTACCCCCAGTACTGGCCGGCGGCGTCCATCATCGTGATCGTCATCGCGCTGCTCGGCCTCGCCTCCGCGTTTATCCGCCGGCGCTAGCGCGATTCCAACACCGCAATCGCGATGTGCACCCGGTTGGTGCCACCAAGCTTGTCCAGGATGTGCTTGATGTGGGGTTTTCACCGTCGTAACTGACACGTAGAGCTGCCCCGCGATTTCCTGGTTGTCTAGGCCCTGGGCCACTAACTCCGCCACCTCGTTCTCGCGCTGGCTTAAGCCCTCCAGCGGGCGGGGCCCAGGCGCCTTTGTCTCTGCCGGCGCGGGCTCGGGGTGCTTGAGCGCCAGCAGATTCTTCAGGGCCTTCGGGCTCAGCAGCTGCTGCCCCGTGGCCGCAGCGCGCACCGCCGAGACTAGGCCCTCCGGCTCGATGGTCTTGAGCAGAAAGCCCATCGCGCCGGCGTGCAGCGCATCCACGATGAACTCATCCGTATCGAAGGCGGTGAGCATGCCCACCGGGATATCCGGCGCGCTCGCGCGCAGCTGCCCAGCCGCCTCGATGCCGTCCATGACGGGCATTCGGATGTCCATGAGAACGACATCCGGTTGCAGGTCCAGCACGCGGGCCACGCCATCGCGCCCATTGCTGGCCTCGGCCACCACCTCGATGTCTGCGGCGCCCTCCAGGATGAACCGAATGCCGCGGCGCAGCGCCTGCTCATCATCGACTAATACCACTGAAATCATTACGCGCGTGCCTCCTCAGGGAGTTCGAGGACCCAGGTGAAGGTGGAGGCGTCGTCAAGCACTGTGAAGGTACCTCCCGCCAGCCGGGCGCGTTCCTCCAGACCTAGCAGGCCGTTGCCGCCACCCGACTCCGGCTGGTGCGCCACCTTCTTGTTCTGCATGGTCACCCGCACCTTACCTTCCTCGTTGTCCACGCTGAGCGTCACCTTCTTCCCCGGCGCGTACTTGCGCGCGTTGGTCAGCCCCTCCTGCACGGCGCGGCCCAGCGTGTGGGCGGCTAGTGTGCTCAGCTTATCGACATCCCCCTTCTCATAGCGCACCTTCGTCCCCGTCGCACGTGCGCGCTCGATGTGTTCCTCGATGCTCGCGCGCGGATCCACCCTGTCATCCACGCGCAGCGCCTTGATCACCCCGCGCAGGTCCTCCACGGCGGCCTTGGCCTCCGACTGGATGGTTCCCGCCGCCTCAGCGACGCGCTCCGGGTCGGCATCCTTGCGGTAGTTCAGGCCACCCGCGTACACGGAAATAAGGCTGAGCCGATGCGAGAGGGAATCGTGGATATCGCGGGCAATGCGGTTGCGTTCCTCCAGGCGCGCCCGCTCCTCGCGCGAGCGCAGCTGGTCCTCATTAAGCTCCGCCAAGCTCACCAGCGTGACCTCGCGCTGGCGGCGCTGCGCGCGCACCGAGCCCGTAATCCAGGCAACGATAAGAAAGAGGCTTCCATAGAACACGTAACCAAAGGGATCGAAGATGTTCATCCGAATGTAAGGCACAGAGATAACGGTCACACACGAGGCCACGAAGACCGCCGTCCCCGCCAGGGACCACCGCAATCGGCCGCGCGAGATGATTGAAATCAACACCACCAGCACTGACAGCGACAGTGGGCGAAACCCGCCTAGTACCAGGACGAGCAGAGCCGCAATCAGCACCACCGGGTGGCCGGGGTACTCCTCGTGGATGTTGCGCTCCCGCCGTGAGTGGTGCAGGGCGAAGGGCAGCAGAATCCACGTGGCGAAGCTAAATAGACCCATCAAGCCCATAACAAGGGCTTCCTGATCCGTCCCCTCGAAGTTTTCGATATGGGGGATCCATGCCGCCAAATCCGCCACCACGCAGAGCAGAATGAGCAGCACCGTGATCCACAGTGGTCGCGTCTTTCTCGTCATGGTTGCCACGATAGTTCTCCCTGCGTTCCGGAAAATCCTCCCTGCGGAGGATACCGGCACCCCAAGCCCGGTTCATAACCTAAACCGCATGAGAAGAACACAGACTTTGTACGAACTGCTCACCGCCGCCGGACTGGTGTTCGTCGCTTATGATTTCTCCCACGGCGCTTTCGTCACTACCAGCGCGCTCGCCGCAGTGTTGTACGCGGCCGTGGCAATCGGTCTCACGTTGCTGATTTTGCGCAAGCACCCGGGCATTGCGCACGGGGTGGTGTGGGGTATTGCGGTCTCCACTGTCGCCGGCCAGCTCAACGAGAACATGTACCACCTCCTCATCCGCACGGTCCCAGACTGGCTGGTCATCGCTGGCATCGCCCCACTCACCGAGGAAGTCCTCAAATTCCTCGGCGTCATCTTCATTTGCACCTGCGTCATCCGGTCCCGCCACTGGGCGGACTACGTTTTCGTCGGCGTGGCCGTGGGGATGGGTTTTAGCGTGAGCGAAAACGCCGTCTACTACGCCAACATGACGCTGGAGAACCTCGATTCTGATCTCAGGGGAACGTTGCTGGCGCTCCTTGTCCGCTTCATCGCGAACCCGCTCATGCACTCCTTTTTCACCGGCATCGCAGCATATGGACTCTCCCGCAGGCAACCGGTGCGTTGGCTGCTTATCGCCATGGCGGTGCACTTCACGGCCAATTTCGGCCCGTCTATCTCTACCGCGTTTGACGACGCCCTCTGGCCCATCTTCCCTACCTTCCTCATCCTCATCGGCCTGTGGGTCGCCACGATTGTCAGCATTGTGAAACTCCGCAAAATCCTCCCTGCGGAGGATACCGGCGCAAAATCGCAGCTCTTAGGGTCAAAAGCATGAGAAACACACTGATTTATTCCTGCATCGGCGTCCTCGCCGCAGTACCGCTTGCCGACGCCCTCCTCCCCGACCCCACTCCCGACACCACGCCCGTACGCGGTATCCCGGGGCTTGAATGCCCGGAGGATCCGTACGCCTCCTCGCAGACCTGGAACTGCGGTGGTGCGACCATCATTTCTGAGGAAGGCAGCTCCTCCCACGAGGTCGAGACCTACCTGCCGCGGCAGCACCGTTCCTTCATCGGGACGCGCGCGCTCACCGACGCCCCCATCACCACCCAGGCGCCAGAGCTCTACCGCGTCGAGGACGGCGACGGCATCACGCTGGCTCACCCGCACGACAACACCATCTCCTTCCTGTATATCGAGGGCCCGAAGGCAAGTGACTTCGCCGACCGGGTTCAGAAGGAGGAAGCTTGAAGTACCTGTACTATCTGCTGACCCTCGGCGCGCTGGCCGTGTCCGCCTTCCACTACACCCGCGAACCCTTCCTACCCGCCAGCGCGCTGACTGCTGTGGTCTTCGCCGCCGTACTCGTCTCCCTCACGCTGTTCCTCCTGCGCCGCCGGCCGGGAATTGCCCACGGCGTGGTGTGGGGCTTCGCGGTCTCCGGGCTCGCCGTGGAGCTCAATACGAACATGACACACCTCCTTGCCCGCGCGGGCCTGGACTGGCTGGGCGCTGCCGGGTACGCGCCGCTCACCGAAGAAGTGCTGAAATTCCTCGGCGTGATTCTCATTTGCACCTGCGTCACCCGGCCCCGTAGCTGGCTCGACTACGTCTTCGTGGGCGTGGCCGTGGGCCTCGGTTTCACTGCGGGTGAGGACGCTACCGCCTTCGCGCGCATGACGGTGGATAACCTCGATTCGGATACCGCCGGGGCAATCGCGGCGGTGGTTATCCGATTGGTATCCAACCCGCTCTCCCACTCGCTATTCACCGGGCTTAGCGCCTATGGCCTATCCCAGAAACAGCCGATGCGCTGGCTCATTGCCGCCATCGCGGTGCACGTGACGAACAACCTCTTCCCGTCGCTAAGCACCGCGTTCGACGACGCCATCTGGCCCGTGCTCGCCGGCATGGTCGTCGTGCTAGCCGTGTGGGTAGCCACCATCTGGGGCACTATTGCGCTGCGGAAGAACGCGGCTGCGCATCCGACCCCGTCCCCTGCACCGGCGCACGCATAGCCTTCGTGGCCGGGGAGGGATGGGCGTCCTCGGCGGCGAGGCGCTCAAAGGCCACCGCCGCCAGGGCCGCGGCTTGGTCTCCCAGAACAGAATCATCGAAGCGCACCAGCGGCGAATGGTTCCACTCGCGCATGTGCTCCGGGGTGTGCGGATCACCGGTGCCGAACCACATGAACGTGCCCGGCACCTGGGATAGCACCGCGCCGAAGTCCTCCGAGGCCATCATTGGTGTGTCCATGGTCAGTACGTTTTCCGCCCCGAACATTCCGGCCCACAACGACGCCGCGAACTGGTCCTCGCGCGGTGAGGTCTTCGTGGCCGAATACAAAACCTCAAAGTCCACCTTCGCGGTACAACGGTGCGAGGCCGCCACGGAGCTCGAGACCTCGATGATCATCTGGCGGACGGCGTCGATGTGTTCGTCGCGAAGCACGCGCACCGTCGCGCCCAGCTCCGCCTTGTCCGGGATGACGTTGACCGCACCGTCGCCCGCGCGCAGGTTGGTCACCGTGATGACAATCGGCGAGTTCGCGTCGAAGCGCCGGGTCAGCGCCACCTGCAGCGCCACCTGGATCTCCGCCAAGGCGGCAACCGGATCAATCGCATCGTGCGGGCGTGAACCATGCCCGCCCTTGCCGTAGACGGTGATACCCAGGTTCGAGGACGAGGCCATCATCGGCCCGGCGATGTGATGGAAGGTACCCCGATCCTGCGGGCCGACGTGCAGGCCGTAGGCGGCAATGGGGCGGCGGCCAGCAGCGTCGAGCACGCCCTCATCAATCATCGGCTGCGCACCACCCGGGCCTTCCTCGCCCGGCTGGAACATGAAGATGACATCGCCCAACAGCTCCTCGCGGTGGCGGCAGAGCATCTTGACCGCGCCGATAAGCCCCGCCGTGTGCAGGTCGTGGCCACACGCATGCATGTTGTTATTCGTCGAAGCGAAAGGACTGCCCGTTTGTTCGCGCACCGGAAGGCCGTCCATGTCCGCACGCAGCAGCACCGACACGGGGCGCTCGCCGCGCTTGCCGCCACGCAGCACCGCGACGACCGAGCTGAGGTCACGGCCGAGATGAATCTCCAGCGGTAGGCCTTTAAGGGCTTCGAGCACCTTCTCCTGGGTGCGCGGCAGGTGCAGCCCCACCTCCGGGTTCTGGTGCAAATCGCGGCGGAACTCCTGCAACTCCGGAAGCAACTCCCGGCCTTCCTCCACGAACACCTGGCTGGCCAACCGCTCCCCCAGCTTGGCCGAAACCATCGGAAGCGGTGGCAATTGCTGACGGTGGCGCGGGGCCATCTTCATGGTGTCATCCTTTCCGAGCATGTGCGCCGAGCATACCGGAATCTGTATTAAGGTAGCCGTTTATGAAGCTCTTCTCCGCGCTGGTGGCCAGCTCCCTGATGTTCACGCCCGGCTCCTCCTACCAACTGTCGAGCCGCGACGAGGCCTCATCGCAGTGGGCCGTGGACACCATGTTCAACGTCATCGATGGCTTGGGTACCTCCTCCCACCTACTCACCGACGCATGGTCTACGGAGCAGGAAGAGTACCCGTACCCGATTAAAGAAATCGACGAGGTCTCCCTCGTGGAGCGGCGCGCCACCGACGAACCTGGCCGCGAGAAGTGGATCGTGTCTTCGCCGTCGATGGGGCGCGATATTCCCGTCGACGTCGTCGTGGGCAACGGCGGGCCCGTTGTGTACTTTCTCGAGGGCGTAGATTCCCCGGAGACCTCGAACTGGATCACCAAGGGCCACGTGCGCCGCGTGTTTGGGGATACGGATGCGAGCGTGGTGATTCCGTCGCAAGGCGCAGGTTCCATGTGGACCGACTGGAGAGAGGACGACCCCAAGCTGGGGCGCCACAAGTGGGAAACTTTTGTCACCACCGAACTCGCCCCCGTCGTGGAAGCGGAGCTCAACCACAACGGCAAGCGCGGGCTCATTGGATTGTCCATGGGAGCGTCGGGCGCGGTGATGATGGCGAACAACAACCCGGGTTTCTTTAATGGCGTGGCGGGAATTTCCGGCTGCTATTCCACCACCAGCCAGGTGGGCCAGGGCACGGTGGACTTGACGGTGCGCACCAAGGGCGGCGACCCAACGAACATGTGGGGCCCGCGCGGTTCGGAGGATTGGCTACGCAATGACGTCATGTCCCACCCGGAGGGGCTGCGCGGCACGGCGCTGTACCTCGCCGCGGCCTCGGGCGCATGGACAGACGAGGAACTGGCGGCCTACCCCGGAAAGTCCGTCAATGACCGCATCGGGGGCACCCTTTTAGAGGCCGGCTCGCGTCGCTGTACGGAGGAGTTTTCTGCCGCGCTTGCCGACGCCTCCATCCCCCACACCACCGACTATCTCACCGAAGGCACCCACGACTGGGTGATGTTTGGCAAGCAATTGCAGCCGGCGTGGGATGCGATTAAATCAGCGCTGTACTAGCGACGCCCCACCCGCTTCGCTTCCGCGTCGGCTTACTCTCGCGCGTTTCCCGAGCCCGTGATTGGCGCTTATCCCGACCTGTCCCCCGTCACCCGTGGCGCACCCCTTCTAAGTAGGAATTTTGTTCTTCCGGTTGCGGGGTCGCGGGTGCTGGTTTAATCTTCGTGCCCATGGGGG
>NZ_KV805087.1:56432-57236 GCF_001811515.1 Corynebacterium sp. HMSC076G08
TTGCGCTGGTGGAGCATATACCTGGCTCACCCGACGAGCTCCGCGCGCTCGGCGCTGACCCAGCCGATGCTGCCGAGCTGTCACAGCTACACCAGGTGTACTTCGGCCCCACCCGCTACACCGGCAAACAACGCAAGGCTCGCACCGCAGCGCTTGCCCAACGCCACAGTCTGGGCACCCTCACACTGATTGAAACCTACGTGTCGAAGGTCAAGAAGACCTTGGATGCGTGGAACCTCCGAGCCAAACTCGCCGCCACACCAGCACACCGCATCCCCACCGTTGCCACCACGAGGCTTAAAGAACTCAAACGTAAAAGAACCGCCAAACCAGGCGTGCGCATCACCTACCGAGAGCAAGGCCCTAACACGCTCTCCATTACTGACGATGCCACCACGATTGCCAACATGCGCGCAGTCCTAGAATCCGCCAACAACACCGACCTTCTACAAGCCGCCAACGACGTCTTCTTCAACCAAGCCACCGGCACTAAGCCTTCCGTGCGCACCCAAGTCATCGTCACACTGAATGAGTTGGACCAGATCATCAATGGTGACGGCGACGAGATCGAGCTCAACCTCACCAACGGCGCGCGCATGACAGGAGCAGAATTCCTCACCCACAAGTTTGCCGAAATAGGCTACGCCACCATCGTCCACCCCATCGAAGGCCCCATCAACACCTGGCGGCTAGAGCGCGGGGCAAACTTCAAGCAACGCCTTACCCTGCACGCCGAATTCCACACCTGTTCTAGACCAGGGTGTAATAAACCAGCTGATTACTGCCAAATCCATCACCTCATCC
>NZ_KV805087.1:57336-114781 GCF_001811515.1 Corynebacterium sp. HMSC076G08
ACCGGCTGAATACCGGGGTTAGTTTCATCCCACCGTGGGGTACCCCGATAACCGCGATGCCGGAATACCAAGAAGCACTAGCCAGACTCAACACCGAACAAGCAGGACAACCACCAGAGGAACCACCCGACAGCAGTTAACACCCCAACCACCAAACACAAAAAGCGCCGGTAACCTGCGCCAACACCAAGCACCCGCCAATCGAAAGATGGTTGACGGGCATATCGGCGATCCTTAACCACGCTTCACTCGCCGCCGGATACAGCAGGGGCAGCCACGGCAGGATCCTTAAGCCCTTAAAGGCGAAGCCCGCCAAGCACAACAAGGTAGATGGGAAGCCGGCAATCCCTGGTTACGCCCCACCGTCCCAGTAGTGCGGGTGTCCCCGCTTCCCTTTTAAGGGACAACGTGCACTGTCACGAATGCGGGGAGCTTGTTAACGTGTTAGCAGCTGCAGGAAGCGCAACAACTCTTACGCATGAAAGGGCTATTCGTGACCAACCCAGTAAGCGCATGGAAGATTACCACTGCTATTGCAGTCGCAGGCAGTGTCCTCTTGCTCATTCTGTACGTGGGTTTAAGTCGCCATTACAACGCCCAAGAGCTCGCCATGCTTGTAGATGGTGCCAACGCCAACGGCCAGGACTACTCGGTGACAATCCACAACCAGCTCACCGGAAGCTACTCATTTAATGCTGAGTAGCTTTCATCCACAGCCGTAGATCACGCGGCATCTCGTAAACTCCAGCCGGCGCAGGATCTGAATCTGCCCGGTAATGGCAGCCGGCGCGAGGGATTTGAGCCGGCGGTGCCGGCCGTGGCCGCACCAGTGGTTTTGAGCACTGGCTGCCTTACTCGGCGTCGGTGGACAGCGCTGCCACGAAGGCCTCCTGCGGCACGGACACGGAACCGATGGACTTCATGCGCTTCTTACCGGCCTTCTGCTTCTCCAGCAGCTTGCGCTTACGGGAGATATCGCCGCCATAGCACTTGGCCAGAACATCCTTGCGCATGGCGCGGATGTTCTCACGCGCGATGATCTTCGAACCGATGGCCGCCTGGACGGGCACCTCGAACTGCTGGCGTGGGATGAGCTCCTTGAGCTTCTTCGTCATCTTGTTGCCGTACCACTGCGCGGAATCTCGGTGCACGATGGCGGAGAAGGCATCCACCGGGTCACCGTTGAGGAGGATATCCACCTTCACCAGGTCCGCCAGCTGCTCGCCAGCCTCCTCGTAGTTGAGGGAAGCGTAGCCCTTGGTGCGGGACTTCAACATGTCGAAGAAGTCGAAGATGATTTCACCCAAGGGCATGGTGTAGCGCAGCTCCACGCGGTCCTCAGACAGGTAGTCCATGCCACCCATCTGACCGCGCTTGGACTGGCACAGCTCCATCGTCGAACCGACGAACTCCTCCGGCACGATGATGGTCATCTTCACGATCGGCTCGTAGACCTCACGCAGCTTGCCGCCGGGCCAGTCCGACGGGTTGTGCACCATGGACTCCTCGCCGTCCTCTGCCACCACGCGGTAGGTCACCGAAGGCGCAGTCGAAATCAGGTCCAAGCCAAACTCGCGCTCCAGACGGTCGCGCGTGATTTCCATGTGCAGCAGGCCCAGGAATCCGCAGCGGAAGCCGAAGCCCAGGGCGACGGAGGTCTCGGGCTCGAAGGTGAGGGAGGCGTCGTTAAGCTGCAGCTTCTCCAGCGCGTCACGCAGGTCCGGGAAGTCCGCCTGGGAGATCGGGAACAAGCCGGAGTACACCATAGGGTTCGGGTCGGCGTAGCCCTTGAGAGGCTCAGTAGCGCCATTCGACGCCCACGTAATCGTGTCACCCACCTTGGTCTCACGCACGTTCTTCACGCCCGTAATGAGGTAGCCCACCTCACCCGGGCCCAGCCCCTTACACTTCTGCATGGTGGGGCTGACGATGCCCACCTCGAGCAGCTCGTGGTTGGTACCCGTGGCCATCATGGTGACCTTCTGACGCGGGGTCAGCTTGCCGTCCATCATGCGGATGTAGGTCACCACGCCGCGGTAGGTGTCGTAAACGGAGTCGAAGACCATCGCGCGGGCCGGGGCATCCTCGCCGAACTCGGACGTCGGTGCCGGGATGAGCTCCGCCACCTTATCCAGCAGCTCCGGCACGCCCTCGCCGGTCTTGCCGGACACGCGCAGCACCTCCTCCGGCTCGCAGCCGATGATGTGGGCAATCTCCAGGGCGTACTTCTCCGGGTCGGCCGCGGGCAGGTCGATCTTGTTCAGGACCGGGATGATCTCCAGGTCATTTTCCATGGCCAGGTAAAGGTTGGCCAGGGTTTGGGCTTCGATGCCCTGGGCGGCGTCGACAAGCAGGATGGCGCCCTCACAGGCCTCCAGCGCGCGGGAGACCTCGTAGGTAAAGTCCACGTGGCCAGGGGTATCAATCATCTGCATGACGATCTCCTGGCCCTCGAACTCACCGGAGCGAGGAATCCAGGGCAAGCGCACGTTCTGCGCCTTAATGGTGATGCCGCGCTCGCGCTCGATATCCATGTTGTCGAGGTATTGGTCGCGCATATCACGCTCCTCCACCACCTGCGACAACTGCAGGATGCGATCAGCCAGCGTCGACTTGCCGTGGTCGATGTGGGCGATAATGCAAAAGTTTCGGATCTTGGACGGATCCGTAAACGTAGTGGCCGCGAAGTTTGTAGACATGTGTTTAGAATAGACGACATGTCTAGGTTGGCACGCATTCTCGGTATCGGAGGCCCCGAGCCTGTCGACGTCGGTCTCGAGCGCATCACCGAAGGCTTGGGGTTGAACCAGAATGATTCCGTAACGGAACCGCGCAAGGCCGCCGACATTCGCGTCGAGTGTGCCGCCGCCCACCCGCGCAGCGTCTTCTTCACCCCCGACATGGACGGGCAGGCAGACTCCGGCGAGGTTGTCTGGGTGTGGGCACCCTCGGATGGCAAGCAGTCCCCGCCGCGCGAGCGGGCCGTGCTCATTGTCTCGCGCACGCGCACCACCGTGCTGGGTCTGCTCATCTCCCCCAACCCGGGCCACGCGAACAAAGAGGAATGGCTCGATATCGGCACCGGCGAATGGGACGAATCCGGCCGGCAGTGCTGGGTGCGGATGGACCGCGTGTTGGAAATCTCCGAGGAACAATGCCGCCGGCAGGGCACGCTCTTCCCGGAACGCCGCTTCGAGCGCATCGCCAACCGGCTGCGCTCGCGTTATCACTGGGCCTGATTTGGGGATTCGGTCCGAGCCCTGCTAAATTTTTTGGGATGCCGGGGCACGCTGGCGGTCAGGACCTTGGGTCCGCCTTCCTCGGTTGCACATTCCTACGACTCTAAGAGGTATAACGATGGCAAACATCAAGTCCAAGCAGAAGCGCATCCTGACCAACGAGAAGTCTCGTCAGCGCAACAAGTCCGTACGCTCCGCCGTGCGTACCGAGATCCGCAAGTTCCGTGAGGCCGTCGCCGCTGGTGACAAGGCTGCAGCCGAGAAGCAGCTGCGCGTTGCCTCCCGCGCACTGGACAAGTCCGTGTCTAAGGGCGTCTTCCACCGCAACACCGCGGCTAACAAGAAGTCCGGCATGGCCACCGCCTTCAACAAGATGGCCTAAATGAAACCGCTCCTGAAGTGGGTCGGGGGAAAGCGCCAGCTGCTACCCGCTATCCACTCCGTGCTGCCCGAGAGCTTCGATACTTATGTCGAGCCTTTCTTGGGCGGCGGAGCGGTTCTTTTTTCTTTGGCGCCCGAACGCGCCCGGGTCAATGACCTGAACACCGAGCTCATCACCGTCTACGAGGTGGTCCGCGATAACGTGGACGAGCTCATCGCCCTGTTAAAGGGCTATCCGAATGATTCGGATTTCTTCTACGAGATGCGCGCCCGCGACCGCGAGCCGGGTTTTGCGCACTTGAGCCCCGTCGAACGGGCCGCCCGCACGATTTATTTGAATAAGACCTGCTACAACGGGCTTTATCGGGTGAATAACTCGGGCCAGTTCAACGCCCCGTTTGGCCGCTATGCCAACCCGAAGATTTGCGATGAGCCCAATCTGCGTGCGGTTTCGGAGTACCTGTCCTCCCACGACGTGACGTTTTATAACGGCGACTACGCCGCGGTGGAGGCCAACGAGGGGGATTTCGTTTACTTCGACCCGCCCTACGATCCGGTCAACCCCACGAGCAATTTCACCGGCTACCAGTCGGGTGGTTTTGGCCGCGCGGACCAGATTCGTCTGAAGGAAACCTGCGACGACCTCAATGCCCGCGGGGTGAAGTTCCTGCTGTCGAATTCCGCGACGGACTTCATCAAGGAGCTGTACGCGGACTACCACATCGACATCGTGGGGGCCACGCGCGCGGTGAACTCCGTGGCCTCGAAGCGCGGCAAGGTCGATGAGGTGCTCGTGCGCAATTATGCTTAACGACGCCGCCTGGGACCTCGTCTACCCCCACATCGCCGCCGACATCGCGGACCAGGGCTTTGCGGTATTGCCCGCCGCGAAGCTTAAGGAGCTATCGGGCCGCGAGCCGCGGTTGATGGCCAAGCATGACTTTTCGGCGGCGCGCCCCGAAGTGTTTCGAAAGCACGGTTTGTCCATGCTGCCGATTCGCCGCGATGCCTACCTGATTGGCCGCTTTGACCTGTACCAGCCTTTCCCGGAGCAGGCCGGGCCGCTGAAGTCGATGCCGGTTCCGAGCCACATCCAGTCCATTGACTTCGAGAACCTGACCTCGGAGGCAGCGGCACTGACCGCGGCAAGCTTAAGCGGCATGCTCGAAGATTTCCTGGGCGGTGAGCTGGTGCCGACGGTCAGCGGGCGCATGTCGACGCTCACGCTGCCCATGCGTATCGGCGGGCGCGACGTGGTGGTGGACCGCGCCCAGATGGAGATCGATGCCGGCTTCGAATCCGCCGAACACCTCGTGCTCGTGGAGGCGAAGAACCACCTCTCCCCCGACTTCAACATCCGCCAGCTTTATTTCCCTTTCCGCCGCTTCTCGCTGGCGTTGGAGAAGGAAGTGGTGCCGGTGTACTTGGTGTATTCCAACGGTATTTTCCACTTCTACCGCTACGCGTTTAGGCAGCCGGAGGATTTCCGCAGCATCGAGCTGGTGAGCGCGGCGCGCTATGTTTTGGGCGAGTCAGGCGTAACTGACGCGACGGTGCGCGCGGTGCTGGCGCGCACGCAGGTCGAAGACACGCGCGTACCTTTCCCCCAGGCGGACTCCTTTGCAAGGGTCATCAGCTTGCTGGAGAACCCTGTGGATAAGGCGGCGATGCCCGAGGAATTTGGTTTTACCCCGCGCCAGGCTGATTATTACAGCAACGCCGCCCGCTACCTAGGTCTGGCCAAGCTCAGCGGCACGCGCGATGAACGCAATCTCACCCTCGTCGAGGCCCTGGCCTCCCGCCCGGTGTTCCGGGACATGGTACAGCACGTCGTGGCTACCCGCCGAGCGGTGAATAAAGAAGAAGCACTGGTCTTCATGCGCGCGGCCCACCTGGGCCTGGGCGAGACGACTGTGCGCCGCCGATCCGCCACGGTCGCGGCGTGGTCGCAGTGGCTCGCGGAGCTACTCGAGCAGGCCTAGGCGGCCTGGATGCCGGCCCACACCAGAGCGCAGCCAGCCACCACGAAGAAGGCTCCGGAGCCGATGTCGATCCACGGGCCCGCGGCCAAGAGTCGTCGGCGAATCGCGCGGGTGGAAATGACCGTCGAGAGGACCACGAAGAGCAGGTAGCTCGACAACGACAAGCTCAGCACCAGCGCCACTGATACCCACACCGGCGGGTGCGGCGGCAGAAGCGGGGCGACCATAGCGGCGAGGAAAAGCACGATCTTCGGGTTGGACAAGTTGGTAGCCAAACCCGTGCGGAAGACCTTGCCCACCGACCCCAAGCGTGCGGCCGCCTCCTCCTCATCGACGGGCGGCTGCTTGCGCAGCTCCAGCCCGGAGCGAATGGAGAGCACGCCCATAAACACCAGGAAACAGCCACCGATCACCTGAATCAGCGAGAGGACGCCGGGGAAGGCGGTGAGCAGGGCGGCCGCACCGAACACGGTCAGCGTGCACCAGAACAGCACGCCGACCTGGATGCCCGTCGCCGCCGCAATGGCGTGGCGGCGCGAGCGCGTGGCATAGCGCGTCACTAGGACGATGTCAGGGCCGGGTGCTGCCGCACCGACGAGATTCATCAGGAGGATGGCCGCAAACGCGGACCAGCTCATGACAGGCGCTCGAGGAGGTCCTCGCGGCCGAACATGCGGGCCGAGTCGAGGGCGTTGGGCTGGCCGGCGGAGGGGTCGGCGCCGGCGTCGAGGAGGGCGTCGATCACCGCGTCTTCTTTCTTAAAAATCGCTCCGGCCAATGGCGACTGGCCACGGTCGTTGAGGAGGTTGACGTCGGCCCCCGCCGCGGCGAGCTGGCGTACCAGCTCCGCATGGCCGTGGTAGGCGGCGAGCATGATGAAGGACTGCCCGTCCTGGTTTACCATGTCCACGTTGACGCCCTGCTTGATGTACTCGAGCAGCGTGGCATCGCCGTTGCGGGCAAAGTCAAAAAGCTTGGTGGCAAAGTTCTGGATGTCATCCATGGAGGGTTAGTCTAGCGCGCTAGCTCCGCCACCCGTTTAACGGCCGCCTCGATGGCGAAGTCCTCGTCCCCGCCCTGGCCCTTGACCGCGGCATCCAGCTCCGCCATGAGGATCACGGCTTTGGTGATGTTCTCCCCCGACCAGCGCCGCGCCACCGGTTGGGTGAGTTTTACCGCGTAGGGCGCCATGCCGGTCTGGGAAGCCAGCGAGTACTGATCCCCGCGCGCGGAGTAGAGCCGCGCGATGTTGCCCACCTTGTTAGCCAGCGCCGAGGCGATGGCAACGGGGCTCGCCCCCAACTGCAGCGCCCGACGACATGTGGAGACCGCCGCCTCCACGCGGCCAGCCACAGCAGCATCCGCGATATCCCAGTTGGCCACCTCTGCCACGCCTACGTAATACGCGTGCACCGCCTCGCGGGTTACCTTGCCACCTGTGTCGAAGACCAGCTGCGAGATGGCGGAGGCGAGTTCGCGGAGGTCGGAGCCGACGCCGTCGAGAAGCGCCTGCACCACATCCGGGGTGGGGCGCACCCCATGCGAGGCGAACTCACGGGTAGCCCACTGCGCGAGCTCGTTCGGGTAGAGGGAAAAGACCTCATGCACCTCGGCCGCCTTGCGCAGCGCCGCGATGAGCTCCGGCGGCTTCTTCTTTTTCTTCAGCGTCTTCGCCGTCACCGAGTAGATCAAAATGAGCGTGATGCCGGGCATCGGGTTGGCGCAGGCGTCGAGGAGGATCTTCGTGACCTCCTTGCCGGCCCGCTCCACATCACTGATGACGATGACGCGGTCCTCCCCAAACAGGGAGGGGCTGGTCGCTTCCAGGATTTCGCCTTCGCTCACCTCGGAGGCCTTGAGCTTGGTTACTTCGCCGTGTTGGATACTCAGGCGGGCGCGCTCGGCCAGGAATTCGTCATCGCCGAGGATGAGGTGCACGGGGGCTGAAGACATACCTGTCATCTTAGCAACGCCGCGATGATCCACCCGCCGAGCAACAGGACCGCAATAGGGCCGGCGGCCACGGTGGTCACGGGCATCGAGGAGGCGACAAAGTGGATCCAATCCGCCAAGGGCTCAATGAGGATCACAAGCGGCCTGCCCAGCCCCACCTGCGCCAGGGCGGCGGCGATAAGCCCCACGACGGTGATGACCGGCACGACCGGAGCCACCAGCACGTTGGCGATGACAGAGACCACCGAGACCCGCCCGGACATCAGCGCGATGAGCGGCATGGTCACGATATCCGCGGCGATGGCCACGGCGAAGGCGCGGGCGACAATACCTGTGCCCAGCACGCGCAACAGCAGCGGGGTCAGCGCCACGATGCCGGCGGTCGCCGCCACGGAGAGCGCGAACCCAAAGCTGACCGCTAGGTCGCTGTCCGCCGCGAGCAGGAACAGCACGCCGAGGGAGAGCGCATGGAGCGGTTCCATCTTCGAGGAGTGGAGCACCGCCACCAAACCGGCCAGCCCAGCGACGGTGGCGCGCTGGACGGAGGGCTCCCACCCCACCAGCGCCACGAATAACGCCAACGCGCTTGCCGACGCCCCCACCCTCGCCCGCGGCCCCGGCACCACCAACGCGGCCGCGGTGCACACGATGGCGACGTTAGAGCCCGACACAGCACTCAAGTGCGACAGCCCGGTGTCGATGTAAAGCTGCTTGTCCTCGGGGCTTTGCAGGCTGGTATCGCCCAGCACCATGCCAGGGATAAGGCCGTTATCGCACACGGCGCGGAAGTTCTCCGCCACCGCGGCGGTCCAGCTATGGGCGTGCGCGGTGAGTTCGCCGCTGAAGACGGTCTGCCCTACCCCTACCCGGTCAGACGGACCGGGGTGACCGTGCACCGTGACAAGGGAGCCGCTGAAGGCCTCCGGTTTTTCCTTGAGGAAGACCGGCAGCTGCGCCGGGTAGCCGGGCACGCGCAAGCGCACCATCCACCCGGAGGCGGTCTGGGTGGGGTCGGCGGCAAGTTTTCCCGTCACCTCCGAACCAAAATGAAAGCCCGCCGCGCGCACCGAGCGCACATGCGCAAGGGTGGCAAAGATGGCCCCACTTGCCGCGCACAAGATGCCCTGGCCACGCCACTGCCCGCGCGCTAAAGCGAAGAGCACGAGCCCACCCAGCAGCCAGGGGTAGCCGAAAAGTACTGCGAGCGTGGCCAACCATGCGACCACCGCGGCGGGTACGAGCCGCAGTTCCCTCACGGCCGAACCTTGTCCTTGAGCTTCGCGAACTTCGCCGGTCCGATGCCGGAGACGTCCATGAGTTGCTCCACGGTGGTAAAGCTCCCGACTTCCTCGCGGTGCGCGATGATCGCCGCAGCCGTGGCCGGCCCGACCCCGGGAAGCTCAGTGAGCTCCTCCACGGTGGCGGAGTTGAGGGAGATAGTGTCTTCGGCCGCAGCGCCTAGGGCAGCGGGAGGAGCGCCGACGGTGATCTGTTCGCCGTCGTTAAGCTTCTGCGCCAGGTTGAGGTTGTCGGTGGGCACGCGCGGGCGTGCCACCTCAAGGGCGTCGTTGATGCGCGCGCCCGGTGCCAAGGTCACCAGGCCCGGCTGCTCGACGTCGCCCACGACGGAGACCACGATGTCGGCCGCCACCTCGCTGCTCGGCGCGGCCACCTCATAAGGGTTCTCCGCGCTGCGGCTCAGCCCCAGCCAGGCGAGGAGCGCGACGCCGGCTAAACCTGCTACGACAAGCGCCAGCCAGGGTGGCACGCGCACGCGCGGAAAGTCGACGTTGAGCAGTTCTTCTTCCCCGGTGGGGCGGGTGAGGTCGCGGAGACGATCAGCAATGGCGTTCATGCCCGCGACGCTACGCAGCGCCCACACCCCCGTCGAGGGCTTAAGCCGCAGCCTGTGGATAACTTGTTGAAGACATCAACAACGTCTTTAGCTCGGCTCCGCCGTCAGCTAAAGACCGCGGAGACGCCGATGGCTCCGGGGCCGACGTGGACCGCGAGGACGTCGGTAAGCGGCACCAGCATGAAGGATGAATCCGGCAACGCCAAGCGCAGCAGGTCCTCCAGCCGGCGGGCCGAGACCTTGTCTTCGTTGTACTGGACCACGATGAACGCCGGCTTGCCCTCCGCGCGGGAGGCCACCAGATCCACGAGCTTGGTAAAGGCCTTGGTTTGGGTGCGGGTCTTGCCCACCATCTCCAGCTTGCCGCCCTCAATCGCCATGATTGGCTTGGTGGCCAGCAGCGCGGTCGACAGCATCGCCGTGGCCGCGGACATGCGCCCAGAACGGCGCAGCTCCTCCGTCGAGCTGAGATAGACCAAGGTGTGCCCGCGCTCGAGGGTGTTGATGGCGGCGGCATAGCACTCGTCGAGTGAGGCGCCTTCCTGGGCAAGCTTCGCTGCGGCCATGGCAGCGGCACCCATGACCATGCCCGCGGTGCCGGAATCGATGACGCGCACGGTGTCGGGGAAAACGCCGGAGGCAGTCACCGCCGCCGACCACGTCGAGGACAGTTCCTTCGACAGGTGGATGGCTAGCACCCCGTCATCGCCGGAGCGCTCCATCTGACGGCCGTATAAAGCGGCCAATTCGAGGGCAGTCAGACCCGAGGTGGACAGCTCCGCGCCATCCTTGCCGTGGCTTTCCATGACGTGCAGGTCCACGACGCAGATGTCGAGCTCCTCGACGATATCCGCCGGCAACCCCGCGGCGGAATCGGTGACGACGCGAATCACTAGACGTCCGCCCCGGCGCCACCAACGACGGCGCCGCCCATGTTCCAGCCGTCGAAGTACCACTGGGCGCGGCTGACGTTCTCCGGGGTGAATTCCAGCGGGGAGAGCGGACGAGCGGCATCGAACTCGGGCCGCGCGGTCAGCTGCGACCAGTGAGTGTTCTTCAAACCAGAGAGAATCCCGTACTGGTGGTGCTCAAGGCCCAATAGGTGGCAGGTCAGCGCGGAAATGGCGCCGCCGTGCGCGACGACAAGCACCGCGCCTTCATCCCAGTCGGAGTGCTCCTGCATGAGCTCATCAATGACCGGGCGGGCTCGGTTGGCCACATCGACGCGGCTTTCGCCCTGCGGCGGCGCCCAGGTGGGGTCGTGGCGCCACAGCGCACGCGCCCCGGGGTACTGCTCATCCACCTCGGCGGAGGTCATCCCCTGCCACTCCCCCAGGTGGGTTTCACGCAGGCGCTTATCGACGGTTACCGCAAGCCCCAAGTGACGGGCGATGATTTCAGCGGTTTCGCGGGCACGGATGAGGTCCGAGGCGACAACCGCGGTGATGCCTTTATCCTCGAGCAGGTCAGCGGCAGCGCGCGCTTGGGAGTACCCTACGTCCGACAGCTCGGTGTCCAGGTGCCCCTGCATCCGTCCGGTGGCGTTGTAGGTGGTTTGCCCGTGGCGGATGAGGAGGAGACGGCGGGTCATAATTCGTCATCTTCCGGCTCTGGCTGGGCCAGGGGAATCTCATCGATCGAGTCCACGTCGCGCGGGTTGACTTCATCAGACCACTCGCCGGGGCGTTCCGGGGTGTCCAGACCGGGGATGTCGAGAAGCGGGCAGTCGTGGTAGAGGCGATCCAGGCCGTAAAACTCGCGCTGATCGTTGCGCTGGACGTGGACCACGATGGGGCCGTAATCGAGCAAGACCCACCGGTTCTCACGATTGCCTTCGCGGCGCTTGGGCTCAAAGCCCTGCTTGGTCAGCTCGTCCTCGACTTCCTCGACGATGGACGCCACTTGGCGCTCGGTATCGGCGGAGGCCAAGACGAAGACCTCGGTAATCGCCAGCACGTCGGAAACGTCAATAGCGGCAATGTTGGTGGCCAGCTTTTCATCCGCAGCCAAGGCGGCGGTTTCCGCCATCTGGCGTGCTTCATCAGTAATCGACATGACAATCCCTACACAAGTACTTTTCTCTTAAGAACTCTAGTCTTACACGACAAGGCGCATTTTCCTAGTCGAATTCCCCCCCGCCTCTGCGCGGATACTACAGCGGTTTTTCCGGGTGCGGGCTGTAGAGGTGATTCTTGGCGATGTATTGCACCACCCCATCCGGCACCAGGTACCACACCGGCTGGCCCTGCTCGGCGCGGGCGCGGCAATCGGTGGAGGAAATGGCCATGGCGGGAATCTCGATCAGCTCGATGTCGTCTTGGGAGCCCTCCGGCAACATGTCCTTGCGTAGCTCGTAGCCGGGGCGGGTCACGCCAACGAAGTGCGCCATCTCCAGCATCTCTTCCCAGTTCCGCCAGCTCATGATGGAAGCGACAGAATCCGCACCGGTAATGAAGTAGAGCTCGGCATCGGGGAAAAGCTCGCGCAAGTCCCGCAGCGTATCGATGGTGTAGGTGGGGCCCTCGCGGTCAATGTCTACGCGGGAGACGGTAAAGCGCGGGTTTGAAGCGGTGGCCACCATGGTCATCAGGTAGCGATGCTCGGCGGCGGTGACCTGCTTATCTGCCTTCTGCCAGGGCTGGCCGGTGGGCACAAAGACCACCGTATCGAGGCGGAAACGGTGGGCTACCTCGCTAGCAGCGACGAGGTGGCCGTTGTGGATCGGATCGAAGGTGCCACCCATGATGCCGATGCGTTGTGGACTAGTCATGGCTGGTGAGTATACCGGCCACAGCATCAATGACCTGCACGTCCTGCTCGGTAGGCTCCCCCAGGAAGTAGGAGGCATGGCGCTTGGCCTTCGTGGCTAACGCTCGGTTGGCGGCTTCCGGGGAGAAGTCGCAGACGAAGTCACCGTCCAAGCAATAATCGACGGAGCGGTGCTCCGGTAGCCCGGCGCGGTTCTGAACCCACGGCACCTGGTGGAGCGGATTGCCGAACGTCAGCACTGCATGCAGGCGCCCGGTATCAGCGAGGTAGCTTTGGGCGCTTGTCGCGACGAGCGCGCCCTGCGAGTAGCCGGCGGCCACCCAGCGCGGGCGGCAGCCGGTGGTGGATTCATAGTCTTCGACCACCTTCGGGGCGTTGCGGACACCGGTGCGCAGACTATCGACGGCCCCCAGCGTCACCGAATACGCCAAGTCCCCAATGGGGTGCTGCTGGAGGATCTCCATGATTCGCCGCACGACGTCACGCGGGCTGAGGACCTCTCCCTCCTGAGCCAAGGGCGGCAGGTTCATGGCGGCGGGGTATGCCTCCGGATCGAGCGCAAGTACATAGACGCCATCCATAGCGCCCGGGTGGCGCTGCTCGACCTGGTGAAACAGCGCAGCAAAGTTACGCCCCTCAAAGCCCGTGGATTCTGGCGCACGCGCGGAGTAGCGCTGCGGGCCCACGTATTCGCCTTGCTCCTCGTTCTGATCCGAGCCGCGCGCGACAAGCACCGCGGTGTCGGGGCAGGTGTCGATACCGCCCGCCGAGGCCGCAGGAACGTTCAGGAGAAACGCTGCTGCGCCAAGCGCGGCACACATGCTAAGAGATAGAGGCTTCACCCTTTCCTGTTTAGCGGAAACGAACGCTGTCTACCATGCGGCCGATGGAATCGTAGACCTGGTTATCCCACTCGTGGTAGGTGAAGAAGTACTGGCCGTGGGAGCCGCCAGTGGGCTTAGCGGCGTAGAGGGTATGGGCGGAGAGATCGCACACGGCATCGAGGGGCAGGCAGTAGTCCACGCGGCTGACGTTGGCGCGCATCTGCGGGAAGTGGCCCATCGGGCCGCCCGCGCCCTGGGTCGCACCGACAACGGCCGGATCCCCGGCGCGGGTCAGCGGGTTGCCAAAGGTCACGACACCGGCGAGCTGGCCGCGGTGGGCTAGCTCCAGCTCGTGGTTGGACAGGACCATAGCACCTTGGGAGTAGCCGGACAGGATGTACTGCGGGTGGCAGCCGGTAGCGGCCTCATAGTTGTTGATGGCGCTGGTCACGCCGCGCTTGCCGGTCTGTACGGAGTACATGAACTGGTTGATGGCGGAGACCGCGGTGTTGATGACCGGGTTGGCGTACTGTGCGGCTAGGCGCACCAAGTCGGCCGCGGTGGTGGGAAGCGACTCGTTCGGCACGGAATACTCCGGGTACGTCGCCGGGTAGTATTGCGGCTCCAGCCCCAGCACGTAGACATCCTTCATCAGCGAGTTGCCACCGTGTGTTGCCTGATAGCGCGCTTCAGCGCCGTGCAGCATGGCGCGGATGGATTCGCCTTCCCACCCATTGGAGGCTCGGCCACCCTGGTTGGAGTACTGCGTGGGATAGATCTGGCCGTTCTGGCCGGAGCCGCGCGCGGCGACGACGACCACGGCGGGGCACTGTTCGTCGGCATGCGCGGCGGGTACAGATACGGTGTTCGGGACGATGAGGGCGGCCGCGGCCACGACGGCGGCGGCGACGGAGGAAGCAATGCGGGACAGCATGAGAGGAAGGCACCAATCAGTTCTTTGTTATTACCGCGCTTTAGAGTACCCAGTCCTGTCCCGCCGCGCAGCACGAACCCCACACAAGGCGAACAATCTACTCGAAAAGTTTTCGAGTAGGATGTTTTGCGCAGGTCAGGCTCGAAAAATTCCTTTCGAGTAGCTTTCGAGTAGCTTTCGAGCTCTACTCAGCTCACCCAAAAGGCCCCTCAACAAACCACACTGCCCGCGGATCGCGCGGACCATTACCCCTCCATTTCACAAGCCCCTTGTCACGCATGGCTTGCAATGCACGACGCACAGATGGAATTGACACGCCAAGAGCTTCGGCCACTTCTCCCGTAGACATTGGACGTGCGCTCGTTTCCAACGCTGCCAACGCCCCTTCAGCATGGCGGGGCAAATCCTGCAGCACTTGCTCGTTCAATCGTTGAATTGCCTTCAACGTCAGAACAACGCTGCCACTGGTCTGCACATAAGAGGGATCAGCAAAACCGACGCGGCGCATACCAGCGAACATACGCCGGATGCCCTCGCCCAGTTCTTGGCCTATGCGTAACTCAGCAGTAACGCGTGCAATGAGGGGGTTACGCGCGAAACGTGCTATCGATTCAGGCTTAGCGGGATCAACAAGACCCGGAAAACGTCCGGGGCTAGAAATCTCAATCCGACTGGGGTACACCTCAAATCGAATATGATCACCCGACATACTGTATGAACGGTGCACAACAGCGTTAACTAGGCCTTCCAGCCACACATCATGCGGAATGAGATTCTCGTCCTCAAATAACCCCGCCCCCGACAACCTACGAACCGTCGGCAGCATCCCACCGATTACCTCTTGTGCTGCACGGATCTGATCAGGCAACGGACCATCAAAGCGACGGTCTTCCATCAACTGCTGTTGCTGACCTGGCAGGCGCTCATCTTCTGCGAAGCGAAGTACTCGGATGTGAGAATTCGGGAAAAACTCTTGCGGATTCTTTCCAAACAGCAAGAGCGCGGCGGTCCGCGGACGCCCCTGGCGGTCAATCAGATTCCGCGCGTTGAGTGAATCTACGCCGGAAGACGAACCGATAATGTCAGCGTAATTTTCGACTAAGGACATATCGAGATCTTCTGAGCTAGCATGCGCCGGCACAGTAGCATCGTACTGCTGCTCGCCCTTGGTGTATCGAAGCTCGAGGATGTCATCGGCCTTGAGATGCCTAGACTCGTCTCCCACCCGCAGGTAGCACTCCCCCGACCTCAAATAGTGAACACGTTCGCTGGGCAGGATATGAAAGAGGAACACCTCTACGCCTTCGTCAATTTCGAGCGTTTCAATGCGAACTTTAACGGTCGGATCCGTATGGTCCAACGCGGTCTGCCGCAAATCGTTCCCCTGCCCCGCTGTGGGGCGGCCGTCAAACTCACGATCCGTAATCCCCACGGCAACAACGCCACCCTCAGCGTTAGCCATTCCGACGATTGTCTTTGCCAAATCCTTGGGCTTGATTCGGAACGATTTACGATCGAACCACTGATCTTCGGGCACGCTCAAGAGCAGCTGTGGCTCTTCGTGAAAGTTTCGAGTTACGCTCACAGAGCAACATCCTACTCGAAAAGTTTTCGAGTAGGATGTTTTGCGCAGGTCAGGCTCGAAAAATTCCTTTCGAGCAGCTTTCGAGTAGCTTTCGAGCTGCCTCTAGGGGCGCGTCTGGCCGGTGCCCTGCAGCACCCACTTGGTAGACGTCAGCTCCGGCAGAGCCATCGGGCCGCGCGCGTGCAACTTCTGAGTGGAGATGCCGATTTCCGCGCCCATGCCGTAGACCTCACCGTCAGTAAACGCGGTGGAGGCGTTGAGCATGACGGCCGCAGCATCCACCTCGTTGGCGAAGGTCAGCAGCACGTCAGCGTCCTGGGCGGCGATGGCCTCAGTGTGGCCGGTGGTGTACTCAGCAATGTGCGCGATGGCGCCGTTGACGCCATCGACCACCTTGGCGCAGATATCCATGGAGAGGAATTCTTCGCGCCACTCTTCGTCGGTGGCCTCCACGGCGTCCTTAACGCCGAAGGCTTCGAGCTCCTTCACATCGCCGTGGATGGTGACGCCTGCCTCCTGGAGGGAGGTGATGATGCGGAGCTTTGCGGCGTCGTCAAGCGCGGCGTCGATCAGCACGCCTTCCGTAGCATTGCACACCGAGGTGCGGCGGGTCTTGCCGTTGATCACCATATCGGTAGCCTTGTCCAGGTCAGCGGAGGCATCGACGTAGAAGTGGCAATTGCCGGTACCCGTCTCGATGGCGGGGACGGTAGCGTTTTCCACCACGGCATTGATGAGGCGCGCGCCGCCGCGCGGGATGACCAGGTCCACCAGTCCGCGGGCGGTGATGAGGTCCTGCACAGAATCGTGGGTCTCACAGGGCAAAAGCTGCACGCCTTCGCGCGGCAAATCGAACTCCACGAGGGTGTCCTGGAGGAGCTCCACGAGCTTAGCGTTGGAGTTCTTCGCGGACTTGGAGCCGCGCAGCAGCGGCACGTTGCCGGACTTGAGGGCCAAGCCGAAGGCATCGACGGTGACGTTCGGGCGGGCCTCATAGACCATGCCCATCACGCCGAGCGGCACACGAACCTGCTTCATCTGGATGCCGTTATCCATGGTGCGCCCCTGCAGGATCTCCCCTACCGGGTCCTGGAGGGAGGCTACCTGGCGCAGGCCGCCGGCAATGCCCTCGATGCGGGCGGCGTCCAGCGACAGGCGGTCGATGAGGGACTCGGACATACCGTTGGCGCGGCCGGCCTCGATATCGAGCTGGTTAGCAGCGAGGATGTCCTCGGTGTGCGCGATGAGGTTCTCGGCGGCGCAGTTCAGGATTTCATTCTTGCGCGGGGTGGGCAGCTGCGCGAACTGTGGCGCCACCGCCTTGGCGGCGCGGGCTTTGGACAGAACTTCTTCACGTTCGGTGTTGCTCATGCTATACCAGCGTACGGAAGGTCTGCCCGCTTGTCAGGGATTTTGTGCAGCTATGGGCGCGGATCGGCCCTTAGTTAGGCCTCGAGCTCGCGGCGGCGCTCAGCGGCGGCACGCAGGCGCTCAGCGCGCTTTTTCTTTTCCCCTTCGGACAGCTCATCGAAGAGCTCTTCATCCGACTCGCTGAACTTCAGCACCCCGCGCGCAGCCCAGGAAGCGAAGAACGCGATGACTGGCGAGATCCAGAAATAGCTCCAGTCAAAGACGAAGAGGCCCAGGAAGAGCGCGATCATCGCCACTGACCAAATGACGGAATCCACTATCTGCACCTTGCGTCCGCGGGAGAGCATGTCCTCCAACTCCGCCTCGTGGCGGCGTGCGGGTGTTGGGGCGCTTGGCGTGGAAAGCTCCGGCAGGTCCGCAAAGAGCTTTTCGACGTCCCCGCGCGTGCGCGCCGCGGCAGCCTCGCCGGTGCGCTGCTCAAATTCATCGGGGCCCAACGCACCGTTGACGAAGTGCTGGCTCAGTTGCTCCAGGGCCGCGGAACGCTCAGCATCACCAACGCGGATATCGGGGTTCTCCATTAGTAGCCTGCCTTCGGATCAACCAGGGTAGGCAGCTCCTCCCCCGCCGCGAAGGCCTTGGCCACCTTGATGGCGTGCGCGCCAATCTTCTCGCGCACGGAGCGCTGCGTATTGGCAATGTGCGGGGTGATAACCACGCGCTGATCCCGCCACAGCGGGTGATCCTCCGGCAGCGGCTCTGGGTCGGTGACGTCGAGCGCGGCACCCGCGATCTCGCCCGACTCGAGTGCTGCGAGGAGGTCCTCGGTGTTGATGAGTGGGCCGCGGCCCACGTTAACCACCACTGCATGCTCCGGCATCTGTTGGAAAGCCTCCGCATCCACCATGTGGCGGGTCTCCGGGGTCAGCGGAGCGATAAGGACGAAGTAATCAGCCTTCGGCCAAACCTTGTCCACCTGGGAAATCGGGTAAGTTTCCTCAGCGCCCTCAACCGGGTTGCCGGAGCGGTTGACCGCAATGATGCGCGGCCCGAAACCAGACAGCATGCTAATCAGACGCTTGCCAATGCCACCGGCACCAATAATGGCCACCGTCTTATCGTCGTAGAGGTAGGAGGTGTGGGCCTCCATGTCCGCATAGGAATCGAACGTGCCGTTGACGCGACGGTGCGCGTGCAGCTGCGCCAGAAGCAGCGCGATGGTGGATTCCGCCACCGTGTTGTCATAGACCCCGGCGGCGTTTGACCACGGCACGCTGCTCCCCTTCATTGCGTCGAGCACGTGGTCCACGCCCGCCGAAGGAATCTGCACGAAACCAATGTTCTCCGGCAGCGGGTCCGGGAAGTCGGTGCCGTCGCCGGTGTAGATGAGGAAGGAGGCCTCATCTAGCCGGGCGCGCTCAAAGCCCGCGGCGTCAAGCACCTCGATGGTTTCCTCCCACGGGTGTGGTTCGATGGCGTACTTCATGCACATCCTCCTTAGCTAGTATCCGGCGTCCGGGTCGACGCGCGTGGGCATATCCTCGCCGCGCTCCCACGCGGCGGCGTTGGCATTGAAGATAGCACCCAGGTGGTACTGGGCCACGTGATCCGAGGCCGCCATGTGCGGGGTCAGCGTAGCGTTGGGAAGCTCATAGAGCGGGTGGCCATCCGGAAGCGGCTCCGGATCCATGACCTCGAGGCCCGCTCCCGCGATCTCGCCCGTGCGCAGTGCATCCACGAGATCATCAGTGACTACGGTGCTGCCGCGGCCGACGTTGATAAACACCGCCGAGCGCTTCATGGCGCGGAACACCGCAGCATCAAAGAGAGCTTCCGTCGCTTCTGTCGCCGGCAGAATGCTCACCACGAAATCCGCCTCGCCCCATGCTTCGTCGACGCGCTCGATAGGGAGTGTTACGTCCGCGCCGTCCACTGGGCGGCCCGAGCGGTTCACCGCGGTGATGTGCACGCCAAAGGGCCGGAGATAGGCCATGAGCTGCGTGCCGATTCCTCCCGCGCCCACGATGAGCACGCGCGTAGGCCCCTGTTGGTCATAGAGCCAGGCCTGGGATTCATCGAGCTCACGCGCCACCGACCAGGACTTCGCCAGCGCGAAAGCCTTGTGGTGGTGCGCCTGGGAGAGCATGAGCCCCAGCGCGGATTCCGCCACGGGCTTGGCAAAAGCGCCGGCGGAGTTGCACCACGGCAGGCCATCCGGCCGGATGAGCCCGGCCTCGATATGGCGGTTCACCCCGGTGAAGCAGTATTGCACCCACTGGATATTCTCCGGAATCTCCGGGGTCTGCGCCGGGTCCGAGGCGGTGTTCACAAAGACCTCGGCTTCCGCCAAGCTCTCCACGCGCTCGTGCCCGGCTGCGTCGATATCTGCCACGGTCGCTGCCCACACATCGGGGCCCATGAAATAGCGCATTAAATTCGGGACGCGAAATTGGACAGGTAGTCGGCGTGAACAACCGGGCGGCGCATGTCCTCCGGCAGCTCCTCGGTGTGCTTGCCCAGCAGGTTGCGCAGCGTGGCGGAGTCATAGCCCACCTCACCGCGGCCAATGACCTGGCCCTTGGGGCCCATAATGTCCACGATCTCACCGGCGCTGAACTCACCCTTGATATCCGTGATGCCCACGGCCAACAGGGAGTTTCCGCCGCGGACCACGGCTTCCATGGCGCCCTCGTCGAGGCGCAGCGAGCCGCCGGTATCCGCGCAGTAGAGCGCCCAGAACTTCCACGCAGACAGGCGGCGCTCCTCACGGGTGTGGAAGACGGTGCCTACGGAGGCGTCGTCAAGCGCCTGTCCGATGTTATCCGCCGAGGTCAGCAGCACCGGGATGCCGCCGCGGGTGGCAAGGCGGGCAGCGGAGACCTTCGTGGCCATGCCGCCGGTGCCGACCTTGCCGCCATCACCGGCCACCACCGCCTTGAGGTCCTTACCGGTGCGCACCTCTTCCACGAACTTGGCATCGGGCTCCGCCGGATTCTTGTCATAAAGGCCGTCCACGTCGGAGAAGAGAAAAAGGGCATCCGCGCCAACCAGATTGGCCACGAGCGCGGAAAGGCGGTCGTTATCACCGAAGTGCATCTCGGAGGTCGCGACGGTGTCATTCTCGTTGACGATCGGCACCGTGCGCATCTGGCGCAGGCGGTCAATGGTGCGCTGGGCGTTGCGGGCGCGATCGCGCTTGCCGACGTCCGACGCGGTCAGCAGCACCTGCCCAATGGTGCGGTTATAGCGGGCGAAGGACACGCCCCACTCGTAGGCGAGGTGGACCTGGCCCACCGCGGCAGCTGCCTGCTTGGTGGCGAGATCTGTGGGGCGTGTGGTCAGGCCCAGCGGGCCCATGCCCGCGGCCACCGCACCGGAGGAGACGATGATGATGTCGGAGACATTCATGCGGGCGCACACGGCATCAACGATCTTATCGATCTTCTCAGTCGAGGTCACGAAGTCATCGCGCGTCAACGAGGAGGAGCCGATCTTGATGACGATGCGCTTGGCCTGTGCGATCTGGTCGCGCAAAGGCGAGGAAAAGCCGCTGGATTTTTCCGACAGCGTGGCGGTCTCCGGGTAGTCCATTTCCGGGGTTGGCCCCTCGAAGGGTTCGAGGGGAAGAGGATAGTCGATCTGGTTGTCGTGTTCGGATGACATACCGGCTCATTATACCGGGCTAGCCCTGCCAGCGATCGCGGTTCGCGGACTCGCGCGTGACCTCCCCATCGGTGCCAAAGTCAAACTCATCGACGAGACCGCGGCGTGCCTGGGAAGCGCGCTTACGCTCGGCAGCCGAGACTCGCTCGGTGCTCATGAGGCGGCCATCCTGTCCGCGGCCAGCGTCGGTCGCGCGGCCACCAGCCATGGGCTCGTACTCGAAGGTGATATCTCCGATGGTCACGGGGCAGCCTTCCTGCGCGCCTTGGCGGTGCAGTTCCTCTTCGACACCGGCCTTGGCAAGGCGGTCCGCAAGGTAGCCCACGGCCTCGTCGTTTTCGAAGTCCGTCTGGCGGATCCAGCGGTCGATCTTCTCGCCTTCGACGATGAAGCCGCCCTCCACCTCGGGGTCTGGGGTGACGGTGAAGTCGGCGAACCTGCCCTTCTTTTTCTTGCCCACGGACTTCGGCTGAATAATGGTGTGGTTCTTGTCCGCGGCGACCTTGGGCTGAGCCTTGCGGTGCTCGTTGACCATCTCCATGAGCTTGTACTTCAGCGGGTCGAGGCCCTTGCGCGCCACCGCAGAAATGATGAAGACGGGCCAGCCGTACTTCTCTTCGAGGTCACCCTTGACAAATTCTGCTAGCTCTTCGGCCTCGGGAATGTCCGCCTTGTTGAGGATGATGACGCGCGGGCGCTCGCGCAGATCCCCCAGGCCGGTGTCCTGCTCCAGCAGCTCTTGGTACTTGGCCAGCTCGGTCTCGAGCGCCTCGATATCAGAGAGCGGATCGCGGCCCGGCTCGATGGAGGCGGTATCCACCACGTGGGCCAGGACCGCGGTGCGCTCGATGTGGCGCAGGAAGTCAAGGCCCAAGCCCTTGCCCTCAGCGGCCCCAGGGATCAGGCCCGGAACATCCGCCATGGTGAAGGACTCATGGCCCATGTCCACCACGCCCAGGTTGGGCTGGAGGGTGGTGAAAGGATAATCACCAATCTTCGGCTTGGCCGCCGAGAGAACAGAAATAAGGGAGGACTTGCCCGCGGAGGGGAATCCGACGAGGCCGACGTCCGCCATGGACTTCAGCTCTAGGATGAGATCGCGCGCCTCACCCGGTTCTCCCTGCAGCGCAAAGCCCGGAGCCTTACGAGCAGCCGAGGCCAGTGCTGCGTTACCGAGTCCACCGAAGCCGCCCTCCGCAGCCACGAAGCGGGTTCCCGGGACCGTGAGGTCCGCGAGCATCTCCCCATCCTCGGTATAGACCACGGTGCCTGCCGGCACTTCGAGGATGAGGTCCTTGCCGCGCGCGCCGTTGCGCCAGTCGCCAGCACCGTTGCCGCCACGCTCGGACTTGATGTGCGGGCGGTAGTGAAAGTCCATGAGGGTGTGGATTTGGGTTGAGACCTCCAGCAGGATGTCTCCGCCGTGGCCGCCGTTGCCACCATCGGGCCCGCCGAGCGGCTTAAACTTTTCGCGGTGAACGGAGGCGCAGCCGTGTCCGCCATCGCCTGCCTGCAGGTGCAAAACCACTCGGTCAATGAATCGTGCCATGCCCGCTAGTCTAACGGTTCCTGGCATACCGTCCTAGTTGGGCACTACCGGGGATCTGAAGCCCACGGCCCCTTTAGTCTTCTCCACGCTCCCCCGCCAAGGCGTCCGCGTAAAACGACAAAATCCCGAGCGAAAAGCTCGGGATTAAGCCATGAGGCTCTTAGGCAGTTGCTTCTGCAGCAGCCTCTTCAGCCGGAACAATGTTGACCAGACGACGGCCACGCTTGACGCCGAACTCAACAGAGCCTGCAGCGAGAGCGAACAGGGTATCGTCGCCGCCGCGACCAACGTTCTCACCCGGGTGGAACTTGGTGCCGCGCTGACGCACGATGATCTCGCCGGCCTTAACCTGCTGACCACCGAAGCGCTTGACGCCGAGACGCTTGGACTCGGAATCGCGACCGTTGCTGGAGCTGGAAGCACCCTTCTTGTGTGCCATGTGGTTTCCCCTCCTTCAGGGATGAATTAGTGCCGGTTAAGGCTTACTTGATACCGGTAATCTTCAGCGTGGTCACCGGCTGACGGTGACCGAGGCGACGCTTGTAACCAGTCTTGTTCTTGTACTTGAGGATGTCGATCTTCGGGCCCTTGCCCTGCTCGACAATTTCAGCGGAGACGGAGACCTTCTCGAGGTCTGCGGCCTTCGACTTGACGGTTGCGCCATCGACGAGCAGAACCGGGGTGAGAGCAACGGAGGAACCCGGCTCACCCTCGATCTTCTCGACCTTGACGAGGTCACCTTCAGCAACCTTGTACTGCTTTCCGCCGGTCTTGACGATCGCGTACATAGAGGGCTACCCCTTATCTAAACTCGGCTCGCTAGCAGCTGGGTGGTGCCGCTAACGAATGGACATTGGACATTGGCGTTTAGAACCACATCCGCGAGAGACGTGCGGAAACCGCAGCGCGTCCCATCGAGCGCATTCATGGTCTAAACAGCGACTGTCAAAGACTACCCCGTGAGGGGGCGAAAAGGCAAAACGCCTTTTCTAGCGCGACCTGCGCCGTGCTACTCGACGCCTCCCGCGCCCGCCCCTGCGCCTTGTCGACGCCGTAGTCTCCTCGCGCTCCTTCGCCTCAGTGCTGTGCTCCGCGCCCCTACCGCGTTCCTTCGGTGCCGGCGCGGATTGGCTCTGCGCCATCTTGCGCACCACTCGGCGGCGACCGCGGCTGCGGGTCGCGCGCACGTTCATGTTCTCGCCCGACTCCGCGGCCTTGCGCTCTGCCTTGGCCTCCTTTTTAGAGGTGGCCAGCGGAGCGTCCTTGGCTGGGGTCTCGTCCTGTGCAAAGTCTTCGCGCTTCGGGCGAATATCCGAACGGGAATTTCCGCGTGTGCGGCGCTTGCGGCGCGGCGAGTTCTCGAAAGCCTCGACGGCTTCCTCGTAGGTTGGCTCCGAGCGCTGTGCGGAGGACTTCTTCTCCGCTTCAGCGTTCTTAGCGTTCCTATCCTGCTTGCCTTGCTGCGCGCGCAAGCCCTCACTCGTCTCCTCGCGCTGTGGCTCCCGGAAGGTACGCGTTGCCCGGCGCGGCTTGCGCGAGCGCTTCTGCTTGGATTTCGGCTTCGATCGCTTCGCTTCCAGGCTTTCCGCTACCGCGTAGCCAATGGACGCGCTATCCGGCGTCTCCGCGTCATCGTCGTCCACGACGACCACGCTGGCCACGAGTTCCTCCAGCGAAGATTCTTCGTCGCGCGCTGCTTCTTCATTGTCAGCACGGGCAGCCTCATGCTCGGAAGCGGCATCGTCGTCCTCGCGATGCATACGGACGGCGGCCGGGTGCTTCTTCGGATCGCGCTGCGGTGCACGGCGTTCCTTACGGCCGCGGCGCTGCGGCTTCGAGTTATCCTCTTCCGTCTCCTCATCAACCGGGTACTCGTGAATGATGATTCCTCGGCCATGGCAGGCCTCGCACTCGGTGGAGAAAGTCTCGATGAGGCCGGTGCCCACGCGCTTGCGCGTCATCTGCACCAAGCCCAGTGAGGTGACCTCAGAAACCTGGTGACGAGTCCGGTCGCGCCCCAACGCTTCCTTGAGGCGGCGCAGCACCAGATCCTGGTTTTCCGGCAAGACCATATCGATGAAGTCCACGACGATCATGCCGCCGATATCGCGCAGGCGCATCTGGCGCACGATCTCCTCGGCCGCCTCGAGGTTATTTCGCGTCACCGTCTCTTCCAGGTTGCCGCCGGAGCCGGTGAACTTGCCCGTGTTGACGTCAATGACCGTCATGGCCTCAGTGCGGTCGATGACGAGGGTGCCGCCAGACGGCAGCCACACCTTGCGGCCCAGGGCCTTCTGCAGCTGCTCATCAATGCGGTAGGCGCTGAAGGCATCCTCGCCATCGTGCTCGCGGGCGTCGTATCGCACCACGCGGTCGGCCAAGTCATGCGCCATGGAATCAACGTAGGCGCTGACCGTGTTGTAGGAACGCTTGCCGTCCACCACCAAGGTGCTGAAGTCCTCGTTGAAAAGGTCACGCACCACCTTGATGAGCAGGTCCGGCTCTTCGTACAGGGTGACCGGCTTGGCGCCCTTCGTTGCCTTTTCGTGCGCGGCGCGGGCGCTAATGTCCTCCCACAATGAGTGGAGGCGGTTGACGTCGGACGCGATGTCCTCCTCCGACACGTTTTCCGCTGCGGTGCGGATGATGGCGCCGCCATCCCCCGGGATGACGCGCTCCAGAATCCCCTTGAGGCGCTTGCGCTCCGGCGCCGGCAGCTTGCGGGAAATGCCCGCGCTGCGCCCGCCCGGCACATACACCAGGAAACGACCGGCCAGGGAAATCTGAGTGGTCAAACGTGCGCCCTTGTGCCCGATGGGATCCTTGGCCACCTGGACCAGGACTTGGTCACCGGACTTCAGCGCGTTTTCCACCTTGCGGCTGCGCCCACCAATGCCCAGGGCGCGCCAGTCGATGTCTCCCGCGTACAGCACGCCGTTTCGGCCCTGTCCGATATCGACGAAGGCGGCCTCCATCGAAGGCAAGACATTTTGCACGCGGCCCAAGTAGATATTGCCAATCTGGGAAGGGTGCGTCTCGGTCGTGACAAAGTGCTCGACCAGGAGATCATCCTCCAGCACACCAACCTGGGTGATGATGCCAGCGCCGTCGGTACGCTGCTTATCGCGCACCACCATGGTGCGCTCTACAGATTCGCGGCGCGCCAAAAACTCCGCTTGGGAGACGATGCGCTGGCGCTCGCGGCCCTTCTCCCGCAGCTCCGCACGGCGGCGACGCTGCGCCTCGATGCGGGTTGAGCCCTTAATCGCCTTCGGCTCGTCGATGTGCTCGACTTCCTCGCGGACTACCCCGCGGCCTTCTGCTCCGCGGCCACGAGAGGTACCGCGGCTGCCGCGACGGCGACCGCGCGGCTGGCTTGCCGGTGCCGAATCTTCCTCGATTTCTTCCTCGCGTTTTTCTGACTTCTGACGCTTGGCCAGCGGAGTGATCTTCGGCGCCATGAAGACCGGCGCGAAGTCGTACACGTCCGGGTCTTCCTCAGCCATCGGGGTGATCAGCGGAGTGAGCTCGTCGTCCTCGTCGCTATCACCGGCCTCGGCGAGCGCCTCGTGCAGCATTTCGGCATCGACCTTGTCGACGATCTGCGAAATCTCGTTATCAACGTTCTTGCGCACGCGCTCGCGCAGCTTTTCTTCTTCCTCGCTCAGCTGCTCCGGCTGCCCGGCCTGTTCAGTATCCTGTGTCGAGTCCTGTGCCTGTGCAGCTTCCTGCGGCTCCCCCGCGCCATCCTGTTGCGCAGCAGACTCTTCCGGTGCGGGTTCCTCTGCCTGCTCCTTCGGCTCAGCCTTCTTGCCTGCCTTGCTCACGCGCTTCGCCGCGCGCTTGGTGCGCTTCTTCTTCACCGTCTTCTCCGGCTTTTCCTCAGCCGGGGCTTCAGTAGTTTCTTCGACAGGTTCTTCGGGGGTCTGCGCAGCATCGGCCGTGACTGCAGCCTGCTCGGCGTCCTCGGCGGCGGCCTGATTGGTGTCCTCAGTGGCTGGCACGAGGGCATCGATAAGCTGACCCACCTCCTCCGGCGTAAGTGTGGATTGTGCGGACTTCTTGATGCCCATCTCCGCGAACTGGGCCACCAATTCCTTGGAGGCCACGCCCACCTGCTTAGCCAAGGCATAAAGGCGAGTCTTAGGCGCGAGCGCCTCGCGGTCAATCCCCGCTACAGCCGCGGCCAACGTCGATTCAGTGCGTGCTTCTTCTGTTTCTGTTTTCTTCTTGGATGCCATCAGTGGCTAATCTCCTGACGTTGTGCTCACCCCGGGCGCAGGTTGCCGCCACACGGCGGTGAGACTTTGAAAAAATTCTCTTCATCTTTATTTAGTTGTCAGTGCCTTCCATTCTGGCACAGAGCTCGACCGAGGCTCACATGTTAGTATCGCCGCTATGTCCGACAGCGCGCCCACAAACACACCGGCAGAGCGGAAAATACCTGTCCACGCGCCACGCACAGTGGCGCAGGCGCGCGCTCGTAACGAGATTGCACTGCGGGATATTGTGACCGTGGCCGTGCCCGCGGGCATCGCCTCCGGCCTTCGCGCCGTTGACCTCCCTTACCCCTACGCGGTCCCGGTCTACGCGGTACTCATCATGGTGATGCTCTACGGAGTCTTCCGCATCATTCGCAGCGAGCCGAGGTTGGTGCAGGCCTCCCAAGAAGAGTACCGGGCGGGCGATTACCCTCTTCTCGCCTATTTTCTACCGGTGCTTGCTATCTTCTCCCCTCTCATCACTGAGGGAATTAAATCCACCGGGATTATCGGCGATGTCTCACCCAACCCTATCCTTATCGCCGCTGGACTTACTGCTTTCTCCATCCCTGCGTTCATCTTCGGTGGCCGCGCTTTCGGTACCACCTCCTACCGAGTGGGCAAGCGACGCATCAAGGCCATCACCGAACAAGGAAGCCTCGAAGGCGTCACTCAAGCGAGCATCGCCGCAGTAGAAACTCACCCGGAAGTCCTCAGCGGGCTAGTCGCCGCCGGTGCAGTCACTGGCAATACCACCTCCATCTCTGAGCTGGGGCGGCTGATCGGCTACGAGGAGGGGCTCGAAGAAGAACTCCGTGAACTCGAAGCGGCCGGCGTGGTGAAACTGCCTGGTCTCATCAAGTGGAGTGGTGAGCGGACCTTTAACATCACTCTGACCGAAGCAGGCGTGCGCAGCATGGACGCTGCACGCACGCGCTAGCGCGGAAGAGTGGCATCTCCCGGGAAGAGTTTCGGGCCAATCCACAGCATGAAATAGACCAGACCAACGAGGACTGGAATCTCAACAAGGGGACCAATCGTTCCGGCAAGGGCTTGAGCAGACATCGCTCCGAAGGTGCCGATGGATACTGCAATGGCAAGTTCAAAGTTGTTTCCTGCTGCAGTGAACGCCACGCTGGCAGACTGCGCGTAATTCATGCCAACGGCCTTTGCTACGCCCAGCGACAGCACAAACATGCCCACGAAGTAGATAACCAGCGGCACGGCCACGCGCACTACCGTTGCTGGCTGCTCCACAATGTGCTCGCCCTGCAGGGAAAAGAGCAACACAATTGTGTACAGCAGACCAATCATGGCCAGGGGCGATACGGCTGGGAGGAAGCGGTTCTCAAACCATTCCCGTCCTTTTACCTTTTCGCCCCACACGCGAGACAGCGCACCCAACAGGAACGGTATGCCCAAGAAGACGAGTACGGCCTTGACGATGGCCCAGAAGGAAAAGTCAGCGCTCGTCGTGTCCAGGCCCAGCCATCCGGGGAGGACGCGCAGGTAGAACCAACCCAGAACACCAAACATAGCGACCTGGAAGATGGAGTTCAGGGCGACAAGCACAGCCGTTGCCTCGCGGTCAGCGCATGAGAGGTCCGACCACACAAGCACCATGGCGATACAGCGAGCAAGGCCCACGATGATGAGGCCGGTGCGCAGCTCCGGCTGGTCCGCCAAGAACAGCCACGCCAGGGTAAACATAAACGCCGGCCCCACCAGCCAGTTGAGGACGAGCGATACCGCCATGAGGCGGCCATCCGTGGCAATTTCCTTGGTCTTCTCGTAGCGAACCTTGGCCAAGGGTGGGTACATCATGACGAGGAGACCAATGGCGATCGGGATGGAAATCCCGCCGATTTCAACGGCGCCCAAGGCTTGGCCAATCCCGGGAATGAAGTGGCCAATGAGCAGTCCGGCAGCCATCGCCAGAATGATCCACATGGGTAAAAATCGGTCAAGAAAAGACAACTTCGGGCGCTGCGACACAGCCATGTCCCCCCTCCTTCGACGTTAAACAATGGACAATACAAACATGCAATATACAGCACGTATTGATACGCGTCAATATAACGTAGGGTGCAAGGATAACCCCTATACTGATCGCATGGCTTCCTCTTCCACGCCCGAAACCAGCGCGCCCAGCACTGAGTGTTGCTCCTTAAGCACAGGCCCGCTCAGCGACGCCGAGGCGAGGCATTTTTCGCAGCAATTCAAAGTGCTGGCAGACCCTGCCCGCCTGCGTCTTTTGTCCATCCTGTGTGATGAAGGCTGTGGGCCCATGAGCGTCACGGAACTCACCGAGCTCACTGCGCTGAGTCAGCCCACGGTCTCGCACCACCTAGCGCGCCTGCGGGAAGCCGGCTTGCTATCCAGACAGCAATGCGGCCGCACCGTCACCCATCAGGTGCACAAAGACGCTTTTGCGGCCTTGCGCACGCTGCTGTCGTTCGACTAACCGGTACCTGATCGGATCTGCGCTCGAGCACACAGGACGGGTTCGGGTTAAGGGTCAGAAATGACAAAAGCCCGAGCGCTATGCTCGGGCTTCGTTACGCGCTCAGCGCGGTAATCATAGTTAGAGGTTCGGGAACCAGATGGAGATCTCGCGCTCAGCGGACTCCGGGGAGTCGGAACCGTGGACGACGTTCTCGCCAACGGTCAGAGCGAAGTCACCGCGAATGGTACCCGGGGTAGCCTTCTCCACCGGGTGGGTGCCACCGGCCAGCTGACGCCATGCGGCGATAGCGGACTCGCCCTCGACGATGCCAGCAACCAACGGTGCAGAGGTGATGAAGTCAACGAGCTCGCCGAAGAAAGGCTTGTCCTCGTGCTCGGCGTAGTGCTTCTTTGCGGTCTCCTCGTCGGCGACGCGCAGATCCATGGCGACGAGCTTCAGGCCCTTGCGCTCGATGCGGGAGATAATCTCGCCCACGTGGCCGTTCTTGACGCCGTCCGGCTTGATGAGAATCAGTGTACGTTCAGTCATAGGGCACATAGTACAGAATGGGTGCTCCCGCGTCCTGCCAGTGGGCCAATTATTAAGCGCTACGTAAGGCGTTGCACGATTTCCTCCGCACGCTCATGGCTCGTGCCACGAAACCACAGCTGCACTTGGCGCACGGCCGTGCCGTATTGACCGCTCTCCAGCAGGCTTTTCAGATCCTCGCGCTGCCACTCCTCCAGATCCGCAAACTCCACCGGCTTCTCATCGCGCTGCTGCTTGAGCATGCCCACGACGAGGAACACAAAGGCCGGGAGCATCAACGCAAGCGGGAGCGCAAAGCCCCCAACATACAGCTTGGCCACGAGTGCGGCGATGCACAGCAGCGCGGAAATACCATAGAGGAGAAAGAGCATGCCCGTTAGTGTAGCGCGTCCAGCGTCGACTGCAGCCAGGCGCGAGAACTCATGAGCAGGCGCTTTGCCACCGCGGTATGGGGAGCCCACAGCTCGAAGGCATGCACGCCGCCGTCTACGACCTCGCATTGCGTGGGCACGCCGGCAGACTTCAGACGCTCGGCGTAGTCCACAATTTCGTCGTAGAAAAGCTCGCTGCTCCCCGCATACAACCAAGCCGGTGGCAGGCCTGCTAACTCCGTGCGGCGACCGGGCACGGCATAGGGTGCGTCTGGGTTGCCGTTGGTGTAGTAGCGCCAAGCCTGCGCATTGGAGTCCGCGTCCCAGATGGGATTGCGGTCGGTGGAGGCAGCGCGGTCATCGAGCATCGGGCAAAAGAGCCACTGCCCCGCCGGCTGAATTCCGCCTTCATCTAGGAGGCGCTGGCACAGTGCGGCGGCGAGCCCTCCCCCGGCGCTTTGGCCGCCGATGACAATCCGATCTGGGCTGATTCCCAGATCTTCCGCATGCGTGAGGAGCCAGTGGTGGGCCGAGTGGACGTCGTCAAGCGCGGCCGGATAGGGGTTCTCCGGGGCATAGCGGTAGTGCGGCGCAATGACGGTGACACCGACTTCCGCGGCGGTCTCCTTGAGGTGTTTGACGTCTTGGCGCGGATGGCCCATGAGCAGCCCTCCGCCGTGGATCCACAGCACAGCGCCGCGCGGGTTCTCCGGGCTATAGATGGTCGCGCGGATATCGGAATTCTTCACCTGCTGCGTGCGCACGCCCTGGATATAGGGTGCGGGCCACAGCGCGGGAACTACACGCCCGGCGCGGCGGATCAGCGGATTGGTTGGATCCCACAGTGAGATGAACGCCGCGCCCGCGCGCAGCTCCGGGCGAATATACACCGCTGCGGCCTACTTCTCAGTCAGGTGCTGCGTGGTGAGGTAACCGCGTTCCATGCGGGCGACGATCACCGAGCGCATATAGGCCGCGAGCGCCCAGAGCAGGGCGAAGATGATGAAGATCGTGGCCACGGACCAATGGACCATGAAGCCGAGAACAATGCCGATAATGTGGAGGACAATCTGTGCCCCAACGATCCACGGCTTATTCATGAAGGGGAAGGATGCAAGCAGTAGCACCATAAAGCCGATCACCACGCCGTAGTTAAACGGGGTCCACAGAGTGCCGTCATACAGCTTGTACAGCATTGGCAGCGCCAGAACCAGGGTGATCAGTTCCATGGTGAGGGAGCTGGCCACCACCATGCCGCCGAATTGCTTGAGGGGATCCTTGGCCGGTGCTTGGCCTAGTCCGAGCGGGCCGATCTCCTCCTCAGGGATGGGTTTGCGGGGGCTCATGCGGGCTCCTTTCCAAAGAGTGCGCGGGCGTCACCAGCAGTGACCACCGAGCCGGTAATCACGATGCCGGATCCGGACTGCACGTCGGCGTCCTCCGCCAATTCAACGGCCTGAGTATAAGCACTGGGCAAGTCGGGCTCTACGTACACGCGCTCTTCGCCGAAGATGTCACGGGCCAGCTCCGCTAGCTCATAGGCATCGCGGGCGCGCGGCGAGGTGTTCTGCGTAATGACGACTTCCGTGAGGACCGACTCCAGAGCGGTGAGGATGCCGGCGGCGTCCTTGTCCGTGAAGATGGATACCACGCCGATGAGGCGCGCGAAATCGAAGTCTCGGTCGAGCGCTGCGGCCAGGGCCTTAGCACCGTGTGGGTTGTGGCAGGCATCCAGGAAGGTCGTGGGGCTGGTGCGCACGCGCTCCAAGCGTCCGGGGGAAATGGCCTTGGCAAAGCCGGTGCGCACGGAGGCGATGTCGAGCTGATTGCCTGACGACGCCCCGAAGAAAGCCTCCACCGCCGCCAAGGCAACGGCCGCGTTCTTGGCTTGGTGCTCGCCGTGCAGCGGCAGGAAGATGTCCTCATAGAGGCCGCCGAGACCTTGGATGGTGAGCTGCTGGCCGCCGACGGCAATGCGCGATTCCAGCGCGGCGAACTCGGAGCCCGCGCGCGCTACGCCGGCGCCGACGTCGACGGTGCGCTGCAGCAGCACGCGCATGGCTTCTGGGTCTTGCTCGGCAATGATGGCGATGTTCTCCCCCGGCGTGAGCACGTCGTCGACGTCGTGCTCACGGGCCTTGATAATTCCGGCCTTCTCGCTGGCGATTTCCGTGATGGTGTCACCGAGGTAGTCGGTATGGTCCATGCCGACGGGCATAACCACGGCAACTTCGGCGTTGACCACGTTGGTGGCATCCCACGTGCCGCCGAGGCCGACCTCGACCACGGCGACGTCGATAGGCGTATCAGCGAAGGCCGCATATGAGATGCCCACGAGCACCTCAAAGGTGGACATGGGGATCTCCGAGCGCGAATCCACCATTTCTACGTAGGGCTTGATTTCGCGCCAAATACGCACGAAATCGCGCGGGTGGATGGGGTGGCCGTCGATGCCGATGCGCTCAGTGACCAGCTGCAGGTGCGGGCTGGTGACTAGGCCAACGCGGCGGTGGAAGGCGCGCAGGAGAGAGTCGATCATGCGGGCTGTCGAGGACTTGCCGTTGGTGCCGGCAACCTGGATGACGTGGAAGGAGCGCTCCGGATTGCCCAGCAGATCCATGAGCATCTCGATGCGCTCGAGGCTGGGCTCAATGATGGTCTCCGGGGCACGCGCATTGAGCTCCGCGGTGACTTGGGCCAGCTCAGCGAGTTCTTCCGGCGTGGCCTGCTCGGGCGCGGCCTCCTCGTAGTCCTCCTCGCCGCCGAGGTTGAGTGTTAGGCCAGAGTCGGTAATTTCCACCGGGCCGCCATCGGTGCCCTCCGCGAGGGCATCAACGATTTCGAATTCCTCGCGGTCTTTCTCCCCCGCCACTACTTGAGTCCCTTCAGACGTGCGGTGATGCGCTCGACTTCTTCCTGGGCCACCTGCTGGCGAACGCGGATCTTCTCCACGACTGCCTCCGGCGCCTTGGACAGGAAGGCCTCGTTGCCCAGCTTCTTGCCGGTCTGGTCCAGTTCCTTCTGGGCCTTGGCCAGATCCTTCTCCAGGCGCTTGCGCTCGGCTTCGACGTCGACGGCACCGGAGGTATCCAGAGCGACCTCGACGGTGGCCTGGGACAGGCGCACCTCGATGGAAGCGGACGCGGTGAAGTCCTCGCCAGGTTCCGTGGTATTGGCCAAGTTGCGGATGAGCCCCTCCTGCTCCTGCAGGTCGGCCGCGGCGAAGTCGAGGCGGCCCGGGACCTTCTGGGAAGGCTTGACACCCTGATCGGAGCGGAAGCGACGCAGCTCGGTGATGAGCTTGTCGGCGTCCTGAATGCGGCGCGCGGCCACCTCATCCTTCTCCGCGCCACCGTTGGTGTGCTCCTGGGTAGGCCACTGCGCGGTGACAATGGTCTCCCCGCCAGTCAGAGCCTTCCACAGGACCTCGGTGACGAAAGGCATGGTCGGGTGCAGCAAACGCAGAACCAGGTCAAGAACGCGGCCCAGAACGATCTGGGTGGTGTGTCCGGTGGCCTGCTCCTCGGCGCTCGCCGCATCGAAGTCGCGCGGGATCTGTGTCTTGGCAATCTCCAGGTACCAGTCACACAGCTCATCCCACACGAAGTGGTAGAGCAGCTCATTGGCCTTGGCGAACTGGTAGTCATCCAGGTAGGCGTCCACCTTGGCGCGGACTTCTTCGGAGCGGTCGAGGATCCAACGGTCGGCGTCGGTCAGCGCGTCACGTGCCGGCAGCTTAGCCACACCCGCGCCGTTCATGAGCGCGAACTTGGTGGCGTTGAAGAGCTTGGTGGCGAAGTTACGTCCGGCGGCGGCAGCGTCGACAGCCAGCGGCAAGTCCACGCCCGGGTTCGCGCCGCGAGCCAGGGTGAAACGCAGTGCGTCCGCACCATAGTCGCGCACCCAATCCATCGGGTCGATGCCATTGCCCAGGGACTTCGACATCTTGCGACCCTGCTCATCGCGCACCAGGCCGTGCAGGTAGATGTCGGTGAACGGAACCTGCGGGCGGCCATCCTTGCCTTCGCCGAGCAGCTCCGGGGTGTGGGCGCCGGCGAAGGTGCCGAACATCATCATGCGTGCGACCCAGAAGAAGAGGATGTCATAGGCGGTGACCAGCACGTTCGTGGGGAAGAACTTCTCCAGATCTGCGGTCTTATCCGGCCAGCCCATCGTGGAGAAAGGCCACAGCGCGGAGGAGAACCAGGTGTCCAGCACGTCCGGGTCCTGGACATAGCCTTCTGGGGCTTCCTCATCGGGGCCGAGGCAGATGATGTCTCGCTGGCCGTCCTCGCCCTCCGGGCCATACCAGATCGGGATGCGGTGTCCCCACCACAGCTGGCGGGAGATGCACCAATCGTGCATGTCATCGACCCACTCGAAGTAGCGCGGCTCCAGGGACTTCGGGTGGATGGTGGTATCGCCCTCGCGGACGGCGTCGCCAGACATCTTCGCCATCTTCTCCACGGCCACGAACCACTGCAGGCTCAGGCGCGGCTCGATGGGCTCGCCGGAGCGCTCCGAGTGGCCCACGGAGTGGACGTAGGGGCGGATCTCTTTGACAATGCGGCCCTGTTCGCGCAGCGCCTCACGGATCTCCACGCGGGCTTCCTCGCGGGTCAGGCCGTCAAACTTCGTGCCGGTGTTCGCGATGTGTCCGGTGGTGTCCATTATGGTGGGCATGTCCAGGTCGTGGCGCAGGCCCATGGCGTAGTCATTCGGATCATGCGCCGGGGTGATCTTCACTGCACCGGTGCCGAATTCCATGTCCACGTAATCATCGGCGATGATCTTCAGGCTCAAATCATCGCGGAAGGGGTGCGGCAGCTCCTTACCCACCAGGTGGGCGTAGCGCTCGTCCTCGGGGTGGACGGCGATGGCGACGTCGCCCAGCATGGTTTCCACACGGGTGGTGGCCACGATGAGGTGCGGTTCATCGTCGTTCAGCGAGCCATAGCGAATGGACACGAGCTCGCCCTCGACGTCCTTGTACACGACCTCGATGTCGGAGACGGCGGTCTCCAGCACTGGGGACCAGTTGACCAGGCGGTTGGCCTGGTAGATCAGGCCCTCGTCGTAGAGGGTCTTGAAGATGGTCTGCACGGCGCGGGAGAGGCCATCGTCCAGCGTGAAGCGCTCGCGGGACCAGTCCACGGAGTCGCCGATGGCGCGCATCTGGTTCTGGATGGTGCCGCCGAACTCTTCCTTCCACTCCCAGACCTTGTTGATGAATTCTTCGCGCTCATAGTCCCAGCGCTTCTTGCCTTCCTGCTCGCGCAGGCGGGCCTCCACCTTGGTCTGTGTGGCGATACCGGCGTGGTCAGCACCCGGCAGCCACAAGGTGGCATAGCCCTGCATGCGCTTGCGGCGAATGATGGAGTCGATCAGAGTGTGGTCCAGGGCGTGGCCCATGTGTAGCTGGCCGGTGACGTTCGGCGGCGGCAGCACGATGGAATAAGGCTCCGCCTCCGAGGACGCGTCCGGGGTGAAGTAACCGGCGTTCACCCAGCCTTCGTAGAGGTCCTTTTCTACTGCCTGCGGCTCCCAGGACTGGGGAAGCTGGTCCGCGCGGTTGGTGCCAACGAGTTGCTCTTTATTCTGATCAGTCACCTGGCCAACTCTACCCTGTGCGTCAACTGGCACCAGCGCCGTGTCTAGAGTAAGGGCATGTCTCACAACCCTGGCCACCGCGCCCGTCTCCGCACCCGCCATTTCGCCCGCGCCAAAGAAAACTCTCAGGCCTTCGCGTGCCTGACAAGCTATGACTGCATGACCGCCGGAATCTTCGATAAAGCCGGGGTCGATCTCCTGCTCGTCGGCGATTCCCTGGCCAATGTGGTGTTGGGCCGCGAAACCACGCTCTCGCTCACGCTCGATGAGATCATTCCGCTGGCCCGCGCCGTGGTCTCAGCCACCTCTCGCGCCTTCGTGGTGGTGGATCTGCCCTTTGGTTCCTATGAGGCCGGCCCCACCCAGGCCCTGGAGTCTGCTGTGCGCATCATGAAGGAAACCGGCGCGCAGGCCGTGAAGCTCGAGGGCGGTGCGGAGCGCGCACCGATTGTCGCCGCGCTTGTCGACGCCGGCATCCCCGTCTGCGCCCACATCGGCTTCACGCCCCAGCAGGTCCACGCCTTGGGCGGCTTCGTGGTCCAGGGCCGCGGTGCCGGTGCGGAGAAGCTTCACGACGACGCCCGCGCCCTCGCCGAGGCCGGAGCCTTCGCCGTGGTGCTGGAGATGGTCCCGGCTGCCCTTGCTGAGCAAGTCACCAAGGAGCTGCCCATTCCCACCATCGGCATCGGCGCGGGTGCGCAGACCAATGGCCAGATTCTGGTGTGGACCGATGCCTTCGGCCTGGGCGGGCCCAAGGCGCCGCGCTTCGTGCGCCGCTACGCGGACCTGCGCGGTGCGCTACTGGAGGGCGCGAAGGAATACGTAGCGGATGTGGGCGAGCGCTCCTTCCCCAACGCCGAGGAATCCTTCGAGGACTAGGGTTTAGCCATGCAGATCCTCAAAACTAAATCTGAATTCCGTGCCTTCCGCGCCGCAGTCTCCGGCACCGTGGGCTTGGTGCCCACGATGGGCGCGCTTCACGACGGCCACGCTTCCCTCATTCGCCGCGCCCGCGAAGAGAACGACACCGTGGTGTGCTCGGTCTTCGTCAATCCCCTCCAGTTCACCGACCTCGGCGACTGCGAAGACTACCGTGCTTACCCGCGCGATCTGGATACGGATGCCGCGCTGCTGGACTCGCTGGGTGTTGATGCCGTCTTCGCCCCCAGCGTGGAGGAGATGTACCCGGGTGGCACCCCGCGGGTGTGGGTGCGCACCGGCGAGATGGGCTCGGTTTTGGAAGGTGCCTCGCGGCCCGGCCACTTTGACGGCGTGGCTACCGTGGTGAGCAAGCTGTTCAACCTCGTTTCACCGGACCGCGCCTACTTTGGGCAGAAGGATGCCCAGCAGGTGGCCATTATCCGGCGCTTGGTGGCGGACCTTGACCTGCCGCTGGAGATCATCAGCGCGCCCATCGTGCGCGCAGCGGACGGCGTGGCCGAGTCCAGCCGCAACGCTCGCCTGAGCCCTGCCGAGCGAGAGCAAGCCGTGGCGCTGTCCCAGGCGCTCTTCGCACTGCGGGACGGTGCATCCTTCGAGGAGGCGAGTGCGCAGCTCGCCTCCTCCCCCGGCGTCATGGTGGATTACCTCACCGTGGTGGACCCGGCCACGCTCGAGCCCATTGATGCGCAACACCGGCCCGGCCTGGCGCTGGTTGCGGCGCAGGTGGGGCCGGTGCGGCTCATCGATAACTTGGTGCTTGAGGCCTAACCCTTGAGCAGGTGGGCTACAGCCTCGCGCTCCTCACGCAGCTCCTGAACCGAGGCCTCGATGCGTTCCTTCTGGAAATCGTTGAGCTCGAGACCCTGAACGATTTCCCACTTGCCGTCGCGGGCGACGGTGGGGAAACCTGCGACGAGGCCCTCGTCCACGCCATAGGAGCCATCCGAGACGACGGCTGCGGTGCGCCAATCCTCAGTGCCGTGGATCCAGTCGTGCATGTGGTCCACTGCGGCAGACGCTGCGGAAGCGGCTGAGGACTTACCGCGCACGGCGATGATCTCGGCGCCGCGCTTAGCCACCTTCGGAATCATTTCTTCCTTGTACCAGGTCTCATCAACCTCGGCGTTGGAGAAGGTCAGGTCTGGGAACTGGGATGCAGAGTGGTTGCCCCAGACGGCAACCTTGGTCAGCTCCGCGGTGGGCATGCCCGTCTTGAGGGAGACCTGGCTCTGGGTGCGGTTGTGGTCCAGGCGCATGAGCGCGGTGAACTGGCTCGGGTCCAGGTCCGGTGCACTGTTGGCAGCGATATAAGCGTTAGTGTTGGCCGGGTTACCCACGACGAGGACGCGGACATCGCGCGCGGCGACGTCGTTCAGCGCCTTGCCCTGCACGGTAAAGATGGCACCGTTGGCCTCCAGCAAGTCTGCGCGCTCCATGCCCTTGGTGCGCGGGCGGGAGCCCACGAGGAAAGCGGCTTTGGTGTCCTTGAAGGCCACATTCGGATCATCGGTCACGGTGATGCCGCGTACCAGCGGGAATGCGGAATCATGAAGCTCCATCGCCACGCCCTCAGCTGCGCCAATGGCGTCCGGGATTTCCAGCAAAGCCAGCTCCACCGGGGTGTCCTTGCCATAGACATCGCCCGCAGCGATGCGCCACAGCAGGGAGTAAGCGATATTTCCGGCGGCGCCGGTCACGGTAATCTTGACGGGTTGGGAAGCAGTCATGTGTGAATCCTTTCGGCTCGGTACTCACCTTCCCAGCCTAGTCCCGTTTTTCGCCCCCATGGGGTGTAATTTTACCCCCGAAAGATGCGAGTTCTTTGTACTTGAGCTCCATGACCGTCTTTTTTCGGCATAGTGGACAACTGTACGCATATTCATCGACTAGACGGGACTTTCCATGAGCACTGAGACTGCATCGGTCGACTCCGGCTCTGTTGAGCGCGTGATCGATGTTGCGATTGCAGAGTTTGCTGAGCACGGCTATGCCGAGACCAAGCTCGAATCCGTGTCGAAGCTCTCTGGGATGTCCAAGCGCATGATCCACTACTACTTCGGGGACAAGAAGGGCCTCTACCAGCAAGCCTTGGCGGCGGCGGCGCGGCGCCTCAACCCGCCGGAGGGCAGCCTGGAGATCAACTCCGCCGTTCCGGTCGAGGGCGTGCGCACCTTGGTGGATTGGTTGTTCCGCCAGCATGTGGATAACCCTGAGGCCATTCGGATGCTGACGATGGAATCCTCCCACAGTGTGCTGGAGTCCTCGCAGGCGCTTGTCGACGTTTCCGAGATCTCCCTCCACCTAGACCGGCTGCTTATGCTGGGCCAAGATTCCGGCGCGTTCCGCCCAGGCATTTCCGCCAACGACATCTTCACGTTGATTTCTGCGCTCACGATGTACCGGGTGACGAATCACGCGATGATGAGCAACCTGCTCGACATCGACATGCATACCCACAACAACACCGAAGGCCTACACCGCATGGCCGTCGATGCCGTGCTGGCCTTCCTCACAGCGAATATCCCCGACATCGGTTTTGAGTCCTACCTCGCTCAGAACGAAACTGAGCTTGACGCCGAGTCAGCACCCTTGGATGTCTACTCCACCGAGGACGAGGGCGACGTGCCCACGGGCCTGTACGGGTAGAGCCCTCTCCCAGCATCAAGCGAGCAAAGAAACCAAAGTAAAGGAACCATCTGCGCGCCGGCCTGAGCACAAGCCCAGGTCACGATCTCACGCCACAGCTACATGGTCCCATTCATCTGGTTCCTTTGCCCCCAACAGGCAGATGGCATCTGACAGACGGCGTTTTCGGGCTGAAAACGCCATGTAGACAGCACAAAAGGCATCTTCAGCCTTGAAGATGCCTTTTAAGAGATGCCGTTTAGGCGGATTCCTTCGCCTCGTCCGAGTACACGAACTCCGGCTCGCCGCCGTCAGTCACGCAGTCCTTCGTGATGTGGACGCTGGCGATGTCCTCGCGGTCTGGGAGGTTATACATGATGGGCACGAGCAGCTCCTCCATGATGGCGCGCAGGCCGCGGGCACCGGTCTTGCGCTCGAGCGCGAGCTCAGCGATCGCTTCCAGCGCTGCGTCTTCGAAGTGCAGCTCCGCACCATCCATGCTGAACAGGCGCTGGTATTGCTTGACCAGAGAGTTCTTCGGCTCCACGAGCACCTTAACTAGCGATTCGCGGTCCAGGTTATCCACCGTGGCAACCACCGGCAGGCGGCCGATGAACTCAGGGATGAGGCCGAATTTCACCAGGTCCTCCGGGCGCACCTGTGAGAAGAAGTCGACTGATTCCTTCTCATCCTTAGTTTCCAGCTTGGCGCCAAAGCCCACGCCCTTCTTGCCCACGCGCTCCGAAATCACCTTGTCCAAGCCCGCAAAAGCACCGGCCACGATGAAGAGGATGTTCGTCGTATCCAGCTGGATGAATTCCTGGTTCGGGTGCTTGCGCCCACCCTGCGGTGGGATAGCTGCCACGGTTCCTTCAAGGATCTTCAGCAGCGCCTGCTGCACGCCCTCACCGGACACATCGCGGGTAATCGAGGGGTTCTCCGACTTGCGGGAGATCTTGTCCACCTCATCGACATAGATGATGCCGTGCTGTGCGCGCTCCACATCAAAGTCCGCTGCCTGCAGCAGCTTGAGCAGGATGTTCTCCACATCCTCGCCCACGTAACCAGCCTCGGTCAGGCTGGTGGCATCCGCAATGGCGAAGGGGACGTCCAACAAACGCGCCAAGGTCTGCGCCAGGTAGGTCTTACCGGAGCCCGTCGGGCCCAGCATCAGGATGTTGGACTTAGAAATCTCAACTTCTTCATCCTGCGCCTTCTTCCGGCGGCCCTCCAGGCCCGCGGCCTCCTCAGCCTTGATGCGCTTGTAGTGGTTGTACACAGCCACCGACAACACGCGCTTGGCCTGGTCCTGGCCAATGACGTACTTATCCAGAAAAGCCGAAATCTCCGAAGGACGCGGAAGGCGCATCTCCTTCTCTTCGTCCGCCTCGGCCTGAGCCGCGCCGAGCTCCTCCTCGATGATTTCGTTGCAGAGCTCGATGCACTCGTCACAAATGTAGACGCCGCCGCCGGCGATAAGCTTCTTCACCTGCTTCTGGCTCTTTCCGCAGAAGGAACACTTGAGCAAGTCAGCGCTTTCTTGCATACGTGCCATGAAGGCCTTTCAACTCTTTTCTCTGGGGCTATGGTGGGGCGATTTTACCGCAGTTTGTTCCACTCTAGTAAACCACTTGGACCCAAGCGCTATTCCGCACGCGACGGCGCGCCCTTGAATTTAAAACGGCAGTTAGTAGACATAGACAGAGCGGTTCACTAACTTACATCGAAACCGCTCTATCCGCAGAAAGATTTTCATGGACATCCGCGAACTCATCGACCGCTCCCCCATGGGCGCACGCCAGTGGCTCATCATCGCCATTGCCCTCTTCCTCAATGCCCTCGACGGCTACGACATGGTGGCCATGGCCTTCGGCGCAGGCACCGTCAGCGAAGAGTTCGCGCTGTCCGATTCTTCCCTTGGCTGGCTCCTGTCCTCCGCTCTCATCGGTATCGGCCTTAGCTCGCTCTTTCTCGCCCCGTTGGCTGACCGCCTTGGGCGCACCACCCTCATTACGGTCTCGCTCGTCATTGACCTCGTCGGCCTCGTGCTCACCGCCCTCGCGCCTACATTTAGCCTGCTGTTGCTGTGCCGCCTCATCACCGGCATCGGAGTCGGCGGCGTGCTTGTCTGCGTCACCGTCCTCGTCAGCGAGTATTCCAACCTGCGCTTCCGCGGCCTGGCCGTCGCCATCTACGCCTCCGGCTATGGCCTCGGTGCCTCCTTCTGCGGCGTTGTCGCCTCTTCCTTCGATAGCTGGCAGCCCATCTTCTGGGTCGGGGCAGCACTCACCGTTGTCGCCCTTATCCTCACTGTTGCCTTCGTCCCCGAGTCCGCCGACTTCCTCGCCGCGCGCGGCCGCATGGATTCTGTCCGTACCATCGCTGCCAAACTCGGCCTCACGGGAGAGGTCAGCGTCCGCCCCCGCACCGCCCACAAGGCCTCCTACAAGGACCTCGTCTCGCCGCAATTCCTGCGCACCTCCATCAAGCTGTGGCTGGCCTTTAGCTTCATCATGTTTGCTTACAACTTCACCTCGCAGTGGACCCCGAAGTTGCTCACCGCCGAGGGACTTACCGCGCAACAGGGCATCATCGGGGGCATCATGCTCTCCTTCGGCGGTGCCATCGGCGCCATTCTCTTCGGCCTATTTACCACGCGCATCGACGCCCGTCCCTTGCTCATCGTCTTCTGTCTTATCTCCTCCGTCGTCCTTATCGGCTTCATTAACTCCACCACCGTGCCTTCCCTCATGTTTGCTCTCGGCGTCGGCGTAGGCCTTACTCTCAACGCCTGCATCTCCGGCCTCTACACCGTCACCCCGGAGGCTTACCCTTCGGCGCTGCGCACCACCGGCACGGGCGCTGCCATCGGCATCGCTCGCGTGGGCGCTACCCTCGCCCCCATCCTGGCGGGCTACCTCCTCGAAAGCGGCTGGACCCCCACCGGCCTGTACACCCTTGCTGGTGTCACCGCAGTACTTGCAGCAGTCTCCCTCATCGGTGTGCGCGCCTACACGGCAACCACCAAGCAGACAGCACCCCAGCCTGTGGCGGCCTAGGCTGGAGGGCGCACACAGACCCAACCGCTGAGGAGCACCACATGTTTGATCTTCAGGACCACGTCGCCATCGTCACCGGCGCCGCCGCCGGAATCGGCCGCGGCATCGTCAGCGCTCTGCGCGAAGCAGGTGCCACGGTCGTCATCGCCGACCTCAACCTCGAGGCCGCCCAGAAGGCCGCCGAGGAACTCGGGGCGGACGCCCTGCTTGTCGACGTCACCTCGCGCGACTCCGTCCGCAACCTCTACAGGGACGTCGTCAAGCGCTATGGCCGCATCGACATCGTCTGTTCCAACGCCGGTGTCTTCCCCAACTGCCCACTCGAGGACATGACCGACGAGCAATGGGACACCATGTTCGCCATCAATACGCACGGCACGTTCACCGTGGTGCAGGAAGCGCTGCCCTATATGAAGGAGGCGGGCTACGGGCGCATCGTCATCACGACGTCTATCACCGGCTCGCACACCGGTTACCCAGGCTGGGCGCACTACGGCGCATCGAAGGCCGCACAACAAGGCTTCATGCGCTCCGCGGCACTGGAAGTTGCCCGTGATGGCATCACCATCAACGGTGTTCTGCCGGGCAACATCCTCACCGAGGGCTTGGAGGGCCAAGGCCAGGAGTACCTCGACCAAATGGCACGCTCCATCCCCATGCACCGCTTAGGTTCCCCACGCGATATCGGCAACGCCGCGGCCTTCCTCGCCTCCCGCGAGGCAGGCTACATAACGGGACAGACCATCATCATTGACGGCGGCCAGATCCTGCCTGAGTCCCCGGAGGCTATCCTGCCTCCCTACGAGAGCTAAGAGCCTTATAACGACGTCAAGCCCCGCTACCGGAAACATCCGAAAGCGGGGCTGAATTCGTCTATTCAGCTATGCGTTGAGCTTGCGGTAATCAAAGACGGTATCGATAAGACCGTATTCGACGGCTTCCTGCGCAGTGAGGATCTTGTCACGGTCGGTATCGATGCGCACCTGCTCCGCAGTGCGGCCGGTGTGCTCAGCCAGGGTCTCCTCCATGAGGCGGCGCATGCGCTCGATCTCGTTGGCCTCGATCTCAAGGTCAGAGACCTGGCCCTGCGTGCCCTGCGTGCGCGGCTGGTGAATCAGCACACGAGAGTTCGGCAGAGCGGCGCGCTTGCCCGGAGCACCGGCTGCCAGCAGCACGGCGGCAGCGGAAGCAGCCTGGCCCAGGCAGACGGTCTGCACGTCAGGACGCACGTAGCGCATGGTGTCGTAGATGGCCATCAGCGCGGTGAAGGATCCGCCCGGGGAGTTGATGTACATCGTGATGTCGCGGTCCGGATCCTGAGACTCCAGGACCAGCAGCTGCGCCATGATGTCGTTGGCGGAGGTGTCATCGACCTGGGTGCCCAGGAAGATGATGCGCTCTTCAAAAAGCTTGGAATACGGGTTGGTGGTCTTCGATCCCTGTGCATTCTGCTCAATGAACTCCGGCAGAACGTAGCGGGAAGAAGGCATCTGAAGGCTAGACATAGTGATAAAGCTCCTTGTTCCCTAGTTGGTGATAGGACCGTTGACGGACTCGATGACATGGTCGACGATGCCGTATTCCTTGGCCTGCTGGGCGGTAAACCAGCGGTCGCGGTCCGAATCCTTGGTGATTTGCTCGAAGGTCTGGCCGGTGTGCTCAGCGATGAGCTCAGCCATCTCGCGCTTGGTCTGCGCGAACTGCTCGGCCTGGATGGCGATATCTGCGGCGGTACCACCCACACCAGCGGAAGGCTGGTGCATCATGATGCGGGCGTGCGGCAGCGCGTAGCGCTTGCCCTTGGTGCCGCCGGACAGGAGGAATTGGCCCATCGAGGCAGCCAGGCCCATGCCATAGGTAGCCACATCGCACGGCGAGTACTTCATCGTGTCGTAGATGGCCATGCCCGCGGTAACGGAGCCACCCGGGGAGTTGATGTAGAGCGAAATGTCGCGCGTTGGGTCCTCTGCGGACAGCAGGAGGATCTGGGCGCACAGCTTGTTCGCAATCTCATCATCAACCTGGGTTCCCAGGAAAATAATGCGCTCGCGCAAAAGGCGCTCATAGACGCTATCACCCAGGTTCATACCCGTTGAGGATGAGTCCATGGAAATATTCTCAGACATTAGTGGTTCTCCTTGAAGTGAAGAATGCTTTAACTGGCCCCACCTTACCGGCATTCCTCTCAAACTTGGCCTCTGTTCGCTATAAGCGTTGGGGCACAGCGCCAAAGGCACATACGGAAGCTGGGTTAACATTTACTCATGTCTGTTTCCGAGCTGTCCACCAGTACCCAGAATTATTTGAAAGCTATCTGGGGGCTAAAAGAATGGTCATCCGAGCCCGTTACCGCCACACTTATAGCGAAACAGCTGGGACTCAAGCTCTCCTCGGTCTCCGATGCAGTGCGCAAAATGTCGAAGCAAGGGCTCGTGTCACACACGCCCTATGGCTCTGTGGAGTTAACCGAACTTGGCAGGCAGTACGCATTGGTCATGGTGCGCCGCCACCGATTGCTTGAGTCTTTTTTGGTTCAAGCATTGGACTACACGTGGGACGAAGTCCATAATGAAGCCGAAAATCTCGAACACGCGGTGTCCGACATGCTCATAGAACGTGTGGATAAGTTCCTTGATTACCCCACTAGGGATCCGCACGGCGATCCTATCCCTACGGTTGATGGACAGATCACAATCCCCAGTGCGCACCGTCTCACCGACAGCGGTGCACAACCGCAAGTGACCGTGGAACGCATTTCTGATTCCGACCCAGAACTGCTGAAGTTCCTTGAAGAGCGCGGCATTGTCACTGGGGCTGTTCTTAGCACGCGCGAGGGAGCGCCCTTTTCAGACTCTCTCGAAATACAGGTGGCCGGCAGCACTCAGTGGGTAGTGCTTGGACGCCCAGCTACCGACGCAGTGTTTGTAGCACACCACAGCCGTTAGACCTTCCCCTTTGCATTAATCCTACTCTCACCTGCCCTTTTCAAAACTACGTTGGGCCGTAGTTGCAACTACGCCATTGCGTAGTTAGTCTTTTCGAATATCACCTATCCCACTTATGGCTAAGGCCAGGATGAGCAGGATTGCTATGTCAGACTCACCAGATTTGGTGTATTTTTCTAGCGTTTCAGAAAATACAAAAAGATTCGTCGAACGCTTAGATAGACCCGCGGTGCGCATTCCGCTGCGCCCCAAGAAAACCGGGATGATCCAGGTTTCACACCCGTACGTACTCATCGTTCCCACCTACGGCGGAGGCTCGCTCAAACGCGCAGTCCCCAAACAGGTCATCGACTTCCTCAATGACCCAATCAACCGCTCCTTTATCCGGGGCGTTATTACCTCAGGGAATACCAACTTCGGAAGTGCTTACTGCGTCGCCGGACGCATCATTTCCGCCAAGTGCCACGTACCGGAGCTGTATCACTTCGAGCTTCTCGGCACCCAGAAGGACATTGCCGCCGTAAAGCAGGGCCTTCAAAAGTTTTGGGAGCAGCAAAAGCAGCTAACGATGACACCCCATTAATCCCCCACAAGATGAAGAACACATCCGCATCACACAGATTGGACAACACAATGCGGCCTCTTGATGCCACCCCCACACAGACTATTGGCGCTACGCCCCGCACTGCTTCAGCAGACAATGCCGGCGGTGTCGGCAAGCGCAAAAGCTACCACGCACTCAACGCGCAGCTGAACTTGTTCGACGCTTTTGGAAAAATCCAGTTTGACAAGGACATTCAGGCAGCACAAGACTATGTCACGCACCATGTCGCTCCCCGCATGCAACAGTTCGATTCCACCAAGCAACGCTTGGAATGGTTGGTTGATAACGAGTACTACGAGCGGGATTTCCTTGAGCTTTATGATGACGCCTTTCTGTGCGCCATGTACGACAGAGCACACCAAGCTAAACACCAGTTCCGCACCTTCCTCGGCGCATTTAAGTTCTTTACTTCATATGCACTGAAAACCTTTGATGGCTCGCGATTTCTGGAAGGCTACGAAGAACGCGTCGCCACCACAGCTTTGTACCTTGCACAGGGCGATGAAGAGCTTGCGGGGAAGCTGGTGGATGACATCATGACCGGACGCTTCCAGCCCGCCACCCCTACTTTTCTCAACGCAGGCAAAGCCCAGCGTGGCGAAATGGTCTCCTGCTTCCTTCTGCGAATCGAAGACAATTTGGAAAGCATTGGCCGCAGCGTGAACTCTGCACTGCAGCTTTCAAAACGCGGCGGTGGTGTGGCCTTGTTACTGAGCAATCTGCGCGAATCCGGAGCCCCGATCAAAAAGATTGAGAACCAGGCTTCCGGCGTAGTCCCAGTCATGAAAATTCTCGAAGATAGCTTCAGCTATGCCAACCAATTGGGCGCCCGGCAGGGCGCTGGAGCCGTCTACCTGCATGCGCACCATCCAGATATTCTTCGCTTCCTGGATACCAAGCGGGAAAATGCCGATGAGAAAGTCCGCATTAAGACTCTTTCGCTGGGGGTTGTTATTCCAGATATAACCTTCCGGCTGGCCAAAGAGAACAAGGATATGCATCTTTTTAGCCCGTATGACATCGCTCGCGAGTACGGCGTAGCCATGTCTGACATGTCTATCACCGAGTATTACGACGAGTTGGTTGCCAATCCGCGAATTTCTCACACGACCATTAAGGCCCGCGAGTTTTTCACCACGCTGGCTGAGCTTCAGTTTGAATCCGGATACCCCTACATCCTCTTTGAGGATACGGTCAACCGCGCTAATCCCCTCAAAGGACATATCAATATGTCCAACCTGTGTAGTGAAATCCTCCAGGTCAACACGCCATCGACCTACGGAGCTTCGGGTGACTACACCACCGTCGGCCAGGATATTTCCTGCAATCTAGGTTCGCTCAACATTGCGAAGGCTTTTGAATCACCGGACTTTGGGGAGACCGTCGAAACCGCAGTACGTGCCCTCACGAAGGTTTCAGACCTGACGAATATCGAAGCTGTTCCTTCCATCGCTCACGGAAATGCCTCCATGCATGCCATTGGTCTGGGCCAAATGAATCTCCACGGCTTCCTTGCTTCACAGCGTATTCCTTATGGCTGCGCCGAGGCACTGGACTTTACAAATATCTATTTCCTCACGGTGACCTACCATGCGCTCCGCGCATCCCATGCACTCGCGGTTGAAAAAGGTCAACGATTCACAGGCTTCGAAGAATCCACCTATGCCACTGGCGCCTACTTTGACAAATACATCGACAAAGACTGGGTGCCAGCCACTGAACACGTAAAACAGCTCTTCCATGAAGCAGGCGTGCAGATTCCTCAACGCGAGGATTGGCTACGGCTCAAGAAACAAGTGATGCAAGACGGCATCTACAACGCCTACTTGCAGGCAGTTCCACCCACTGGATCAATTTCCTACATCAATGACTCCACCGCGTCCATCCACCCGATTGCCTCCAAAATTGAAATACGCAAGGAAGGCCGCTTGGGGCGCGTGTACTACCCCGCGCCGGAAATGACCAACGACAACCTGGAGTATTTCGATGACTCCTACGCCGTGGGATACAAAAAAATCATCGACACCTACGCCATGGCCACCCAACACGTGGACCAAGGACTTTCCCTGACCTTGTTCTTTACCGCTGATACCACCACGCGGGACATCAACAAGGCACAAATCTATGCCTGGAAAGCCGGAATCAAGACCCTCTACTACATCCGTTTACGCCAATCCGCGCTCCAAGGAACCGAGGTCGAAGGCTGCGTCTCCTGTGCTTTGTAGGAGCACGGCCCTCCCCTTGTCTACAACCATTCACTCAGAAAGAAGGAAGCTATGTCTTCAACATCAAACAGTGCTGAACTAACCAGCATTTCAGTTACTCCGCCGAGCTACCGGCATGATCCTTCAGCCCGCATCCGCGCCATCAATTGGAACCGGGTGAGCGATGGCAAGGATCTTGAAGTGTGGAACCGTCTCACCGCCAATTTTTGGTTGCCAGAGAAGGTCCCGCTTTCTAATGATCTCCCGGCGTGGCAGAAGATGACACCCGAGGAACGCAACCTCACCATGCGGGTGTTCACGGGACTCACCACCCTGGATACTGTCCAGGCCACTGTGGGAGAAATCTGTCAGATTCAAGATGCCCGCACCGAACACGAGGAGGCCGTGTATACCAACATCGCCTTCATGCAGTCAGTCCATGCCCGTTCATACTCTTCAGTGTTTTCTACCCTGAGCAGTACAAAGGAAATTGATGAAGCATACCGCTGGGCGGTGAATAACGACCTTCTCCAGGCACGCGCCAAGAAAGTGCTCGCGCACTATTTTGGGCCGGATCCACTCAAACGCAAGGTGTCATCGACGCTGCTTTCCTCATTGCTTCTCTACGCGGGTTTCTATCTTCCCTTGCACTTTTCTGTCCACGCCACCCTGACAAATACGGCAGACATGATTCGCCTCATTCTGCGTGACAAGGCAGTGCACGGCTACTACTCGGGCTACAAGTATCAGCGCGGTTTGGAATCCACGACCCCGCTACGGCAGAAGGAAATGCATGATTTCACCATTTCTTTGCTCGAAGAGCTTTATGCACTAGAGCTGGACTATTCCGGCGAGCTATATGAGCCTTTGGGACTCATGGATGATGTAGCCGTGTTCGTTCGCTATAACGCCAATAAGGCACTCATGAATTTGGGCTACCCGGACTATTTCCCGCCCGAAGAAACGGAAGTGAACCCAGAAATCCTCGCGGCCCTAGCCCCCGGAGCAGATGAGAACCATGACTTCTTCTCCGGATCTGGTTCCTCCTATGTCATTGGTACTGCTGAAGAAACGAGTGATGATGACTGGGATTTCTAAACCTTTTCCGCGACCGGACCAAGGAAGCTGGCTTGAGACCATCGCGCTGTTTGAAGCCATCCGCGAAGGAAACCAACCCGCAGCCATGCGGCTGTTGAATACATCCGCCGCACGAGAGGCCGTCCTCGGGGGTCTTCTAGGGCTCATCGAACTGTACTTCCGCCATGAAGAAGGAGACAAAGTAGATGGCTTCCTCACCGCCGCCCACGCTGCCGGCCCACCACCGGCCTTTGGCTGCAAGCCTTTTCTCCCTTGACCACGTCTCCCTACACCCAACTAAGAAAGAAGGTTTACCATGACCACCCCACGTATCAGCGTTATCGTCGGCAGCCTGCGCCGAGAGTCATTTGCACGCAAGATTGCACACGAGGTGCTCACGATGATCCCTGAAGACTACGAGGCAAACATCGTGGAAATCCGTGACTTGCCGCTCTATGACTTCGACTACGATGACCCCGCCGTCACGGACAAGCCCACTCCGGCTGAGTACACCACCTTTCGCGAGACCATCAAGAACTCGAGCGGGATCCTCTTCATTACGCCAGAGAACAACCGCACTATCCCTGCCTGCCTCAAGAACGCAGTGGACATCGGCTCTAAGCCCAACTCAGATGTGGCGTGGAAGAACCTTCCCGCAGGTATCATTAGCCACTCTGTAGGCCGCATGGGCGGCTACAGTTCACAGAAGAACCTTCGCCTCGCCCTGTCCTACTTCGATATGCCGCTCCCTGGTCAGCCCGAAGTATTTCTGGGCCAATCCCCCACGCTTTTCGAAGAGTCCGGACATCTCAATGAACGCACCGCAGACTTTGTCAAGGATTACGTTATGCGATTCCTGCAGCTAACCGACAAGGCCTTTAGAGCCAAGAACGGCTAGCGGTATCCCCAGCCAACACCCATCACGCCCTCTACGAAGTACTCAAAGACTCCTAGAGGGCGTTCACAATGACACAAACCCCGGATTCAGGCTCATCCTTGAGTTACCTGAATCCGGGGTTTCACGCGCGCACGCCACCACACATGTGGCAGCGGCACATTACAAGCGGGAGATTACTTCTCCTCGGAAGCCTCAGCCTCGTCCTCGTCGATCTCACCGAAGTACTGGTCAACATCAACCTTGTTGCCGGCCTCGTCGGTGACCTCGGCGCGGCAGATAGCCGTAGCCAGGGCCTTGCCGCGGCGAACGTCGGAGAACAGGTTACCCAGCTGGTTGCTGGACTGCAGCTGCTGGATGAACTGGTTCGGGTCCATGCCGTAGGACTGAGCGGTGAACAGGATGTGGTCGGTCAGCTCCTGCTGAGACACCTCCGGCTCCTCAACCTCAGCCAGTGCGTCCAGGAAGAGCTGGGTGCGGACAGATTCCTCAGCGGACTTGCGAGCATCAGCGTCGAACTCCTCGCGGGTCGTTCCCTGTGCCTCAAGCAGCTGGGCCAGAGCCTTCTCGTCGTGAGCCAGCTGACCCAGGATCTGATGCAGCTGAGCGTGAACCTGCTCATCAACGATGGAGGACGGCAGCTCGAAGGAAACCTCAGCCAGAGCGGCCTTCAGGACCTCATCGCGGATAGCGGCAGCCTGCTCAGACTTCTTGGTCTCCTCGACGCGGGTCTTGGTGTCCTCGCGCAGCTCGTCGATGGTGTCAAACTCGGAGGCCATCTGTGCGAACTCGTCGTCGAGATCCGGCAGCTTGCGCTCCTTGGTCTGCTGGACGTGGACCTTCACGGTGGCCTCTTCGCCCTCGTGCTCACCGGACTGGATGGTGGTGGTGAACTCGTTGTCTTCGTCGGTCTTCATGCCGCGCAGTGCGGTGTCGAGGCCCTTAATCAGGTTGTCGTCACCGATGCGGTAGGTCATCCCCTCGTGGGAAGCCTCCTCCAGCTTGGTGCCATCAACCTCGGTAGTGATGTCGATGACAGCGAAGTCACCGGTCTTCATCTTGCGCTTGGTGTCCTTGAGCTCACCGAAGCGGGAAGCCAGGTCCTCGAGGGCCTTGTCGACGTCTTCATCGCCAATCTCGAGCGCCGGCACCTTGACGGAAATCTTGGAGAAGTCCGGCACCTCGAACTCGGGGCGGATATCTACCTCAGCGGTGAACTCGACGAAGTCGTTGTCCTCCAGCTTGGCAATGTCGATCTCCGGCTGACCAATGACCTTGAGATCGTTTTCGGTAACAGCCTGCTCGTAGCGGGACGGCAGCATGTCGTTGACGACCTGCTCGAGGATGGGGCCACGACCAAAGCGGGCGTCGATAAGCTGGCGCGGAGCCTTGCCCTTACGGAAACCCGGGATGGAAACCTGCTGCGCGATCGCCGCGTAGGCCTGATCGATTTCCTTGTCCAGCTCAGCGAACGGAACGTTGACGGTGAGCTTGACGCGGGTATCGCTCAGCTTGTCTACGGTGGTCTTCACGAGAAACTCTCCTGATTGTGATCGTTCAAAGATGAAATTAGGGGGCCTGGATGAGTGTCCAGGCCCCCATACGTCGGGGCGACAGGATTTGAACCTGCGACCCCCTGCTCCCAAAGCAGGTGCGCTACCAAGCTGCGCCACGCCCCGTATGGAAAGCCTCTGCGCCCGGAAGTTCCGCACGCAGCTGCGCTTCATACTGGGGCTAGTGTACCGATAGCCGCTTGACTATCCCAACACCGGCCCCAATTAAACTTTGTTTCCCCACGTCAGAGGCAATTTTCGCTTTAGAAGTCGAAGTCGAAATCAAACATTCCGCCATCGCCCCCGTCGCCACCAAAGAGGCCGTCGAAGAAACCGCCTTCCTCGCCTCCCCCGGCGTCACCGGCACCCACGTCTCCGGCTCCGTCCATGGCACCGCCGTCCATGCCGTCGGCACCGCCCATGTCCCCGCCCCAGTCGCCGCTTTCGGCGGCTGCGGCGGAGTAACCAACGCCGGACATGCCCGCGAACATCGCGTTGAACATCATGGAGTAGCCCACCATCCACACACCGGTGGTCAATGCATCAGCCCACCACGGACGCGAGTACCAGCCGGCCGGGACCGGGCGTCCTGCCACAACACCGCCCGGGTAGTAGTTGGGGGTTTCTGCAGATGCGCTTGGCGACGCCGTCAGCGTCTCCCCGTTTGCCTCCACCGTACGGGTCTCCGTCACCTTGCCGGCCTGGCGCTGGCCCTCCAGCGGTGGCAGCTCCGGGCCCGGATCCATGCCCATAATCTCGCGCGCGGCCGCAACGTAGTAGAGCCCCTCCAGTGCAGATTCGCGCGCCAGGTGCGCCTGCTTCGCTGTCGTGGCCTGAGAAATTGCCGAATTGGCGGCGGTGAAACGCTCGGAAGCATCCGCCATGGCCTGCTGGGAGGCGGTATCCGTGCCGCTGAGGTTCATCACCTGACCGCCGAGACGCTCAGTCCAGCGGCGCGCATCCGCCATCGCGTCATCAAAACGTTGGGATTCTCGCAGCTCCTGCTGCTTCTTCCCGTTACGCGAGGACAGAAACCATGCGCCGCCACCGACGACAAGGATAAGGAGCAATAAAGAGCTCACGAAAGCACCACTTTCATCTCAGAGTCGAATTGTGCGTTGTTGCAATTGTCTACCTACCCAAACTAACGCCCTTGGCCCTGTTCTAGTTCCCATTTTTCTTTCAGCGACCACGTGCGCTAAAGTAATCGGCACGCCGATTCAACGGCTTTCAAAGTCAAGGCCTTGAAAGTTGAAGATTGCCGGTTGTGGGAATGTCGTATAGTGGCTAATACCTCAGCCTTCCAAGCTGAAGACGCGGGTTCGATTCCCGTCATTCCCTCCAAGAAAAGCTGCACTGAGCACCTCTTTTAGGTAGCCGGTGCAGTTTTAGTCGTTTTCGCACCCGCTGGGGATGACCGCTCGGATTGCCGCCGCATCATGCCTGGCCATGCATCTTTTCTGTCAGAAGGCGCCGCCCCTACGTAGAGTGGGCCGCATGACTGTACCCAATATTGAACTCAACGACGGCAACACCATCCCCCAGCTCGGCTACGGTGTCTTCAAAGTCGACCCCGCCAAGACCGAGGAACTGGTCCTCGAAGCCCTCAAGGTGGGCTACCGGCACATCGATACCGCTGCCATCTACGGCAACGAGGAAGGTGTGGGCCGCGCGATTGCCAAGTCCGGCATCCCCCGCGAGGAGCTGTTCATCACCACGAAGCTGTGGAACGACCGCCAGACTGATGCGGCCGCAGCTCTCGACGAGTCTTTGGAGAAGCTAGGTCTCGATTACGTGGACCTCTACCTCATCCACTGGCCCTGCCCAGATAACGGCCACTACGTCGAGGCATGGAAGCAGCTCATTGAACTAAAGAAGGCCGGCAAGGCCAAGTCCATCGGTGTTTCCAACTTCGAACTCGAGCACCTGGACCAGCTAGAAACCCAGACTGATGAGACCCCCGTGGTCAACCAGGTGGAGCTGCACCCCTACCTACAGCGCTGGCGTGAGCTCGATGCCTTCCGCGCCCACCAGGTGCACATCGAAGCCTGGGGCCCACTAGGCCAGGGTAAGACGGACCTTTTCGAGCAGCCGGAAATCACCGAGCCTGCCGAAAAGTATGGCGTCTCCCCCGCCCAGGTGATCATCCGCTGGCACCTGCAAAATGGCGTCATCGTGTTCCCGAAGTCCGAAAACCCGGAGCGCATCGCGCAGAACTTCGATGTATTCGGCTTCGAACTCGATGAATCCGAGATGGCTGCGATTACTGATCTTGACCTCGGGGAAGAGGGCCGCGGCGGCACTCACCCCAAGGACATGAACTAGGCCTCCGGAAGCTCCGGCGGAATGTTGGTGCGCTCGTACTCAGCAAGAATGTCGATGCGGCGCTGGTGGCGCTCAGCACGGGACCATTCCTGATCCAGGAAGGCATCCACGATCGCGAGTGCCTCCTCCTCGGAGTGCATGCGGCCACCGATACCGATGAGCTGGGCGTTGTTGTGCTCGCGGGCCAGGCGTGCGGTCTCCGGGGACCACGCCAGGGCGCAGCGCGCGCCCTTCACCTTATTCGCGGCGATCTGCTCGCCGTTGCCGGAACCGCCCAGTACGATGCCGAGCGAGCCCGGATCGTTGACGGTTCGCAGCGCGGCCTCAATGCAAAATGCCGGGTAGTCATCCTCGGCGTCGTACTCGTGGGCACCGCAGTCAATGACGTCGTGGCCCTGCTTCTTCAGGTGCTCGGCGATGATGTTTTTCATCTCGAACCCTGCGTGGTCTGCTCCTAAATAAACGCGCATGGCCCACATCCTACCGGCCTGTGGGCCATCCCACGCACTAAACCTGCGGGGATTCGGTGCGGGAGCGCTTGAGTTCGAAGAAGTACGGGAACTTGGCGAGGCGCACGGAGGCGTCGAAAAGCTCGCCGGCTTCCTCGCCGGTGGGAACGCGGGTAATGACCGGGCCGAAGAAAGCGGTATCGCCGAACTTCACCACCGGGGTGCCGACCTCATCGCCAACCTCAGAGATGCCGCGGTTGTGGAACTCGGTGAGCTTCTCATCCATCTCTTCGGTGTTGGCCACGGAGGCGAAGGTGGAGGGGAGGGAGACGTCGTCAAGCGCCTGCTTGATGATGTCGTCGTAGGCGCCGTAACCCTTCTTGCCGCCCTGGCCCTCCGTGTGGATGCGGGTGCCCATGGCGGTGTAGAAGGCGTCGACCTTGTCCGGGGCCTCCACGGCAATCTTGGCTGCTACGCGGGCAGGGCCCCAGTTGGCCTCCATCATCTTCATGTACTCCGGGTCCAAGTCGCGGCCCTTGTTGAGCACGGAGAGGGACATCGGCTGGAAGGTCACCTCGATATCGCGGACCTTCTCCACTTCCTTAATCCAGCGCGAGGTCAGCCATGCGAAGGGGCAGGAGCAGTCGAACCAGAAGGTTACTTGTTGGGCCACAGTAAATCTCCTTTGCTTGTGTAGTCTGTGGCACCCCACCCTAGGCGTGTGACTACGCTGGTGCAGAGACTTAATCACCGACGAAGAGGAGTAACCTACATGACCTCGATTAACCTCACCCGCGAGGAAGCCCAGCAGCGCTCCGGCATGCTGGAGGTAAGCCACTACGACGTCGCCCTCGACCTCACTGGGGAAGAGTTTTTCACCTCCACCACGGTGGTGAAGTTCCGAGTTAAGAAGGCCGGTTCTACGTTTATTGACTTGCGCGGTGACGAGCTTCTCGAGGTCCGCCTAAACGGCGCTCCCCTGCCCACCAGTGCTTATGACCCGACGTACGGGATCCCGCTGTCGGGTTTGCAGGTGGCGGAGTATGAGCTGAAGGTCGTGGCGAAGATTCGATACTCCCGCACGGGCGAGGGCCTGCACCGCTTCGTCGACCCGGTCGACGGCGAGGCTTACCTCTACACCCAGTTCGAGACTGCCGACGCCAAGCGCGTCTTCGCCTGCTTTGACCAGCCGGATCTGAAGGCTACGTACTCGCTGGCTCTTGAGGTTCCGGAGCACTGGACAGTGATTACGAACTCCCCCATCACGCGTTCAGGCAACACCGTGCGCGCGGCGGTGGATTACCCGCTGTCGACGTACCTGATTGCTCTGTGTGCGGGCCCGTATGTGGGCGTGACGGATACGTGGACGGGCACGCTGGCGGAGCACCCGGAGGGCTCGCCTGCTAAAACCGTTGAGGTGCCGTTGGGTATTTATTGCCGCCCCTCGCTGCTGGATTCGCTCGACGCCGAGCGCCTGTTCACGGAGACCAAGCAGGGTTTTGATTTCTACCACCGCAACTTCGGCTTTGCCTACCCCTTTGGCAAGTACGACCAGATTTTCGTTCCGGAGTTCAACGCCGGCGCAATGGAGAACGCCGGCTGCGTGACCATCCGCGACGAGTATGTTTTTACGTCGCAAGCCTCGCACTACAAGTACGAGCGCCGCGCGGACACCATTCTGCACGAGCTGGCGCACATGTGGTTCGGTGACCTCGTGACCATGCAGTGGTGGGATGACCTGTGGCTCAACGAGTCCTTCGCCACCTGGTCGGCGGCGATTTCCCAGGCGGAGGAGACCCAGTACGACACCGCGTGGGTGACCTTTGCCAACGTGGAGAAAGCCTGGGCCTACCAGCAGGACCAGCTGCCCACGACGCACCCGATTTCCACGGATGCCTCCGATATTGAGACTGTGGAGCAGAACTTCGACGGCATCACCTACGCCAAGGGGGCGTCGGTGCTCAAGCAGCTGCAGGCCTATGTGGGCCGTGAGAACTTCTTCGCCGGCGTGCGCCGCCATTTCCAGGAGCACCAGTGGTCGAATGCCACGTTCGGGGATCTGTTGCGCCACTTGGAGGAGGCCTCAGGGCGTGACCTTTCATTCTGGGCGCAACAGTGGTTGAAGACCTCAGGAGTCAACACACTGGGTGTGGCGTTGGAGGCGGACGAGTCCGGTACCATCACGCAGGCCCACCTCACCCAGCGCGGCGATACCCTGCGCACGCACCGCATCGCTGTCGGCGTCTATGCCTTGCAGGGTGAGAAGGTGGTGCGCACCGAGCGCATCGAGATGGATATCGATGGCGCCTCCACCGAGATCCCGGAACTCATCGGCCGCAAGCAAGCGGACATCGACTTCGTGCTGCCTAACGACGATGACCTCACCTACTGCCTCATCGAGCTGGATGCGGGTTCCTTAAAGTTCTTGTTGGAGAATGTCGACAAGTTCGAAGACCCCATGGCCCGCACTTTGTGCTGGTCCACCGCCTGGGAGATGACCCGGGCAGGTACCATGCGCGCCCGCGATTTCGTGGCGCTTGTCGCCCGCGGCGCGGCGGCGGAGACCGAGCTCGCCGTGCTGGAGCGCATCCTCTCCCAAGCTGCCATGGCCCAGTCCACCTATGCGGACCCCGAGTGGGCACAGGAGGACACGCAGCTTGCCGACGCTCTCCTTGACGGCGCCCGCTCCGATAACGCCGAGCGCTCCATCGTCTTCACCCAGGCGCTGGCCGGCATCAAGCTTCACGACGCCTCCCGCACCTTCTTCCAGGAGCTCCTTCAGACTTCCTCGGATGCGGGCCTACGCTGGAAGGCGCTCACTGCGCTCATCGCCGATGGCTCGCTTGCCGACGTCACCGGCCCCGAAGCCGCCGGCGCCGCCATGACGGCGGTGGCTGAGGAACTCAACCGCGATAACACCGCGACGGGCTACCAGGCCTCGCTTAAGGCATTGGCTGCCGTAAACACCGAGGACAACAAGCGCGCAGTGTGGGACGAGATTGTCGCCGGCGAACTGGGCAACCGCGACTTGGAGTCGAAGCTAGCGGGCCTGACCTTTGTTGGCTCAGACGAGCTCCTGCCGAGTGCAGAGTTCTTCGACGTGGCGGAAAAGATCTGGTCCGCGCAGTCCAACGAGATTGCCTTGACCACGGTGACCGGCTTGTTCCCGCGCTGGGATGTCAGCCAGGAGACCCTCGACCGCGCCGACGAGTTCCTCTCCCGCGACCTGGCCGGTGGCCTGCGCCGCGCCGTGACCGAGCAGCGTGACCGCCTCGCCCGCGCCCTGCGCAACCGCGCCGTCGACCGCGGTTAACACCGCGTCTAGCCCCTCCTGTTGAGGGGCTTTTCTCGTACCAGCCCCATTACCCTTTTACCCAGGGATTTTGTTCCTCCGGTTGCGGGGTTGCGGGTGCTGGTTTAATCT
>NZ_KV805087.1:114881-115664 GCF_001811515.1 Corynebacterium sp. HMSC076G08
CTGGCACACCCGATGAGCTCCGCGCGCTCGGCGCTGACCCAGCCGACGCCACCGAACTTGCCGGTCTGCACCAGGTGTACTTCGGCCCCACCCGCTACACCGGCAAACAGAAAAAGGCACGCGCTGCCGCCATTCAACAACGCCACAGCCTAGGCACCCTCACACTCATTGAAACCTACGTTTCAAAAGTAAAGAAAACCCTCGACGCCTGGAACCTGAGAGTCAGACTTACCGCCACACCCGCACACCGCATCCCCACCGTCGCCGCCACACGCCTGAAAGAACTGCGTTCCAAACGCATAGCCAAACCAGGGGTGCGCATCACCTACCGCGCACAAGGCCCCAACACCCTTTCCATTACTGACGATGCCACTACGATTGCCAACATGCGCGGTGTCCTCGAATCCACCAACACCACCGACCTGCTTCAAGCCGCCAACGACGTCTTCTTCAAAGAGGGCACCGGTTCCAAGCCTGCGGTGCGTACCCAAGTCATCGTCACGTTAAACGAGTTGGACCAGATCATCAACGGCGACGGGGACGAAATAGAGCTCAACCTGACCAACGGTGGGCGCATGACAGGGGCCGAGTTCTTAACCCACAAGTTTGCCGAAATAGGCTACGCCACCATCGTTCACCCCATTGAAGGGCCCATTAACACCTGGCGGCTAGAACGAGGGGCAAACTTCAAACAGCGCCTTACCCTGCACGCTGAATTCCACACGTGTTCAAGACCTGGGTGTAATAAGCCAGCTGATTACTGCCAAATCCATCACCTCATCC
>NZ_KV805087.1:115764-116289 GCF_001811515.1 Corynebacterium sp. HMSC076G08
CAGCTGATTACTGCCAAATCCATCACCTCATCCCCTGGCAAGCAGGCGGCTACACCAACATTAAGAACCTGACCTTCCTGTGCGCCTACCACAACGGTATTAACGATGATGACCCTTTAAAACCCACCGGGCGCGGCTACATGTACCGGCTGAATACCGGGGTTAGTTTCATCCCACCCTGGGGAACACCGATAACCGCGATGCCCGAATACCAGGAAGCAGTCGCCAGACTCAACACCGAACAAGCAGGACAACCACCAGAGGAACCACCCGACAGCAGCTAACACCCACAGCCACCACACGCAGCAACGGCAGAAAGGAAACAGCTAACCACCAGTGACAACACTGCCACCCGCAGACCACATCAAGGCACGCGGGCATATCGGCGATCCTTGAGCACGATTCACGCGCTTCCCGCTGAGGGTTAAGCCCTTAAAGAACGAAACCCGCCAACCGAAAGATGGCTGACGAGTTGGCGTGCTTTAACGCCTCTGTTGCGACCGGCTATTTGGTAGCAGTGTCGTG
>NZ_KV805088.1:0-239 GCF_001811515.1 Corynebacterium sp. HMSC076G08
CCGTTGCTCGAGGTCTCCACCGACAAGGTCGACACCGAAATCCCGTCCCCGGTCGCCGGCACCCTCATTGAAATCCTCGCCGAGGAAGACGACACCGTCGACGTCGGCGCCGTCATCGCCCGCGTCGGCGACGGCTCCGCCGCAGCCTCCGAAAAGCCTGCCGCCAAGGCAGAGGAAAAGAAGGAAGAGCCCAAGGCCGAAGAGAAGAAGGAAGAGCCGAAGGCAGAGGACAAGCCGGC
>NZ_KV805089.1:0-228 GCF_001811515.1 Corynebacterium sp. HMSC076G08
CGTGAAGGCCGCGGCGCTGACCTCGCTTGGCTTCGGCCACGTCAGCGCGCTCATCGTCTACGCTCACCCGGGCGTATTCGAGCAGGCAGTGGCCCAGCAGCGTGGGGCGGATGCCGCCACCTCGTGGCGCGAGCGCGCTGAGCAGCGCCTGCGTGCTGGCCGCGCCCACTTCGAGGCCGGTATGCTGGGCCGCGCCCCGCTCTTCGAGGTCATCGAGGGCCGCCGCCT